>JAEURB010000002.1 GCA_016788435.1 Anaerolineae bacterium
TATGAACCGGCATAAATGGCGTGATAATGTGTTGGGGACGATGCGCATTGACCCCGATGACTACAGCCATCAGGTCAGCAGCGGTCGCTCGGCCAGCCTGAGCCACGCCCTGGGCGGCTGGCTTTATATGCTGCGCCGCCAGAAGAACACGCGCATTCAGGCGGTCATCAGTGCGCTCGTGCTGCTGGCGGCCCTGTCGCTGCAGGTGGACGCGTCTGGCGTGGCGATCCTCATTGTGATGATGACGCTCGTCTGGATGGCCGAATTCATGAACGCGGCCGTCGAAGCTGCTGTCAATCTGGCGACGACTGAGTTTCACCCGATGGCTCGGGTGGCCAAAGATGCCGCTGCGGCGGCTGTGCTGATCGGTGCAGTCGCGTCTGTGCCGGTTGGGCTGCTCATACTTGGCCCGCCGCTGCTGGTTCGCCTGGGCCTCAACCCGTAACTGGAGACTGACTTCTGCGATGAGCCAACCGCCCTACGATCCCTTCGCTGATCTTCCGCCGCTTCCCACCCCGCCCGATGACGCAGATGGGGGCAGCAAGTCAGGCGGCGCACGTGAACGCCAGCAGCGGCGCAAGCAGCAAGCCCACGCTCAGCCGGCCACCACGCGCAAGGCCCCGAAGCAGACTGCGCCAGGCGGCCGGCTGCGCATGCCGCGCCTGAACTTCACGGTCAACAAGATTTGGATCACCCTCGCGGCCGCGATCATCGTCGTCATTATCGTGGTTGTTGTGCTGGGCCAGTTGCGCCCGGCGCGGCTCGACGCCGGGGCGAATGCGATCTGGGCTGGAACCGAGTGGACGTACGACGCGCCGGATGATCAGACGGTGGCGGATTTCGCGCAGAAGCTGCGTGACCATGACATCGGCACCGTCTATGCCTGGGTGAGCTGGCTGCAGGAAGACGGAACGTGGCGCGGAACGACCAACTTCCCCAACGTTAAGCGTTTCGTAGAGCAGTTCCGCGCCGCCTACCCTGAGGCGACACTCTATGGCTGGGTCAGCCTGCCGGTCAGCGGCGGTGCGGACGGCTACCGGCTGGATGATGAAGGGGTTCAGCAGGCCGTGGCGGACTTCAGTCAGCGCGTGGTCAACGACTTCGGCTTCGACGGCGTTTTCCTCAATGTCGAGCCGGTCTGGGACGAGGACGAGAGTTTCCTCTCGCTGCTGCGCAGCGTGCGTTCGGCGCTCGGCATTGATGCGCTCGTGAGCGTGGCCGCTCCTCCGGACTGGAGCCCGGAAGGGGTGGATATTCCGGTGCCGCCGCTGATCGTGCCCGGCACGGTTTGGAGCGATACCTTCAAGCAGAGCATCGCCCTGCTAAGCGACGAAATCGCCGTGATGGCCTACAACAGCGGGCTGTCCACCCCGGATGACTATAGCCGCTGGGTGGCCTATCAGGTGTCAGCCTTCGCCCGCGCGATTGCCCAACTGGGCGAAGGCACGCATCTGGTCATCGGCATGCCGACTTACGACGCCGAGCCGCCGGGCCACGACCCGCTGGTCGAAAACATCGCATCAGCCGAATCCGGCTACCAACTCGGGCTGGAGCAGGCCGGCGACAGTGCCAGCTTTGTGCGCGGGCGCGCCCTCTATGCCGGCTGGACGACCGACGATCAGGAGTGGGCGGCCTTCAAGGAAGCGGTCACACCCTAGGCGCTAGGATACGACGGGTTTCACCATGGAGGCACCGAGCGCACCGAGTGAATTCAGTCTCTGTGTCCTCAGGGCCTCCGTGGTGAACTGTTCGTCTTTCCTTACCGGCTGATCTCTTCGAGGAAGATGATGGCCGTATCAATGCCTCGGTGGAACATCGCCAGGCTGTAATGCTCATCCGGGCCGTGCGGGCCGTCGGTGTTCAGGCCATAGCCCATCAGCAGCACCGGCACGCCCAGTAGCTTGCGGAAATCGGCCACCACTGGGATCGATCCGCCTTCACGCAGGTAGATCGGCGCTTTACCCCAGCCACGCTCGTAGGCGCGGGCGACCGCCCGCATTGCCGGATCATTAATATCCATCGAGGCCGCTTCGCCTGAACTCAACAGGCTGACCTTTACGCGAACGCCGGCCGGGGCGACCTCGGCGACGAAGTCGCGCACCAGTTCGTAGATCTTCTGCGGATCCTGATTGGCGACCAGGCGGCAGCTCACCTTGGCCATCGCCTTGGCAGGCAGCACGGTCTTCGAGCCTTCGCCCGTCCAGCCGCTGAGCAGGCCGTTGATCTCCAGCGTCGGCCGCGTGCCGATACGTTCGCGCAGCGTGTAACCAGCCTCGCCCCAGGCCTCAGGAATGCCAGTTTCCGCCTTCAACCGCTCTGCAGGGATGTCGGTCGCTTTCAGGGCCTCGCGCTCGGTGGGAGTCAGCATCACCACGTCATCATAGAAGCCGGGAACCGTGACGTGATTATCCTCATCGTGGAACCGGGCGATGATCTGGGCCAGCGCCAGCGCCGGATTATGGACAATGCCGCCGAATTGGCCGCTGTGCAGGTCAATATTGGCCGCCTGCACATCAATTTGCATGTAAGTGAGGCCGCGCACACCGACGCAAACGGCGGGCTGGTCGGGGTCAATCATGCCGGTATCGGAAATGACGACGACATCGGCCTTTAGCAAATCAAGATTGGCTTCGATGAATGCTTTGAGGTTCACCGAAGCGATCTCTTCCTCGCCTTCATACAGCACCTTAATGTTGACAGGGGCCGAGCCAGCGCCCTTCAGATAGCTCTCGACGACTTTGGCATGGATGAAGGCCTGTCCCTTGTCATCCGATGCGCCGCGCGCGTAGATCACGTTATCACGGATGACCGGCACAAACGGGTCGCTCGTCCAGCCATCGGCCATCTCGGCCGGTTGTACGTCGTAATGGCCGTAAATGAGCACGGTTTTGGAGTTCGGTCCAGCCTTCAGCCATTCGGCGTAGACGACGGGGTGGCCGCCGGTTGGCAGAATCTCAGCCCGCTCCACGCCTGCCGCCAGCAAGTCGGCCTTCAGGTATTCGGCGGCGCGCCTTACATCGCCTGCCCGCTGTGGCTCGGTGCTGACACTCGGAATGCGGATGAGATCGAGCAGTTGTTCGCGGAACTGTTCAGCATGACTGTTGGCATAGGCGCGTGCAAGGTCGGTGCTGCTCATTAGAGAGTTCCTTTCGAAGGTGTTGTTGTTTCGCTCAGTATCCGCGCGCTGTGCCGCCACAAGTGGTCGGTCGCACTGTCTTCGCTTGGGAAAGGCAGATAATACCCGATCCGGTCGAGCAGTCCTGCATACCGTTCCAGTGCAGCATAGGGCAGGTCGTCCGGCTCGGCGACGAGGGCGAACGCGCCAAGCATGTCATCGCTGATCAGCGCTTTCATATCGGCCCACTGATTGGCGCGGGCCAGTTCACTCAGGCGCGGTTGCAGGTCGCCCCAGCCGTGATGGTCGAGTACGCTGCGATAGGCTGGTGTGCTGGCATAAAAGGCGATCTGTGTTCGCGCCCGATCCGCGCTCGCCCGCGTGGCTTCCGCATCGCGCCCCGTTACGGCGAAGACCGTGCAATTCAGTTGCACATCATCAAGCGAACGCCCGGCCTGCGCCGCGCCCGCTGCGATGTTCGGCCGGATTACGTCGCGCAGGGTACTGGCCGTGTGAAACGGGTGGACGTGACAGCCCTGACACAGTTCGCCGGCCAGCCTCAACATGCCTGGGTTGACCGCCGTGATGAAGATCGGGATATCGGGGTATTCGATCGGCCCAGGGTTGAAAAATTGCGTCAGCAGGCCGAGGCGGTAATGCTCTCCCCTAAAACGCAGGGGAGCGCCATTCTGGAACGAACGCCAGATGGCGCGGACTGCTTTGATGTACTCGCGCAGGCGCGGTACCGGGGCGGCCCACGGCAACCCATAGCGCAGGGTGATGTGCGCCTTCACCTGCGAGCCAAGGCCGAGAATGAAGCGTCCACCAGATTGGGCCGCGAGGTCCCAGGCCGTCTGCGCGATGACCATCGGGCTGCGGGCGAAGGCGATGGCGGTCGCGGTGCCTAGCTGCAGGCAGCGGGTGGAGTGGGCGGCCAGGCTGAGCGCGA
Source organism: Anaerolineae bacterium (assembly GCA_016788435.1). Lineage (GTDB taxonomy): Bacteria > Chloroflexota > Anaerolineae > Aggregatilineales > Phototrophicaceae > Flexifilum. Next base: position 4,065 of record JAEURB010000002.1, read on the forward strand.
GGAACGGGTCGTGCGCCGTTTCGCTCGTCCACAATCCGGCCGCGCCCAGGTTCTCGATCTCCCGCGCGGCATCCGGTATCCGGTTCAATTGGTCAGGGATCAGCGTCACATCGAAGCGCATGTTGGGCAAAGTTCAGTGGACACAGGCTGAGTATAGCGCGCTGTCCCTTGCGGCGGGCAGGCATGGGGTAGAAGCGTATCCCCATCGTTGTGATGCGTGTTCTAATTGCTACACAGTCATGTTGACGAGGCATTGATGCTCTCTCAGCCAGAGCCTTCACCCTACTCATCCATCACGCGATATGTCGTCATCGCGATTTTGGTACTCCTACTGCTGGCGGCCGCCTGGGTGGTGCGCGGCATACTGCTGTTGACGCTGGCTTCGATCATTCTGGTCGTGCTGCTGCAGATGCCCGTGCGCCTGATGACGCGGCGTGGCGTGCCGCGTCCGGTCGCCATCGCGCTGGCGCTTGGGTTCATCCTCGTCATCATGGTGGCGCTCACCCTCTTCGTGCTGCCGCAGTTGGTTCAGCAGTTCGTCATTCTTGCGACGGTCAACATTCCA
>JAEURB010000008.1 GCA_016788435.1 Anaerolineae bacterium
CTGTCAGGGGTAGGTATTTAATGGAAGTGGATGGAAGACGAGAAATCGCGTACAGATTCCGAGTGCGAATCAGCAATCAGTGCGCGAGGATCTCATGTTCCATCCACCTCAATTGTCAAACTGGATACAGATCGTGTCAACGAAGCTGCCGCGTCTGGCGCGGCGGCAGGCGGTGGGATTAGCGACCTGCAGTTTTGGGGCGATGTGTGCGCAGAGTGTCGGGATGAGCCATGTCAGCAGCTTTCTGAGCGAGTTGTTGGAGGAGAAGGAGAACACGGTTCGCCAACGGTTGCGTGAGACGGTGTACGACGCGGCAGACAAACGGGGAGAAGGGCGACGGGAGTTGGAGGTCGAAACCTACTTTGCCCCCTTACTGCGCTGGATTGTGGAGATGTGGCGTCAGCCTGACCAGTTGCTGGTGGTCGGACTGGATGCCACCACCCTGGGCAGTCGCTTCACAGTCCTGAGTGTGAGCGTGCTACTTCAGCACACCGCCATCCCGGTCGCCTGGGCCATTCTGCCCGCTGGAAAACCGGAGAAATGGCGTGCACACTGGGAACGACTGCTGGCGCTGCTGTCTGACACGACGGATGGTCTGACCGTTCTGGTGGCGGCGGACCGTGGGCTCTATGCCAAATGGTTGTATGAGGACATTCAGCGCCTGGGCTGGCATCCGCTGCTGCGCCTGCGCGCCCAAGGAAACTGCACGCTGCTGGAAACCCGGGACCAGTTGCCCTTGGCCGAGCTTGCCCAGCGCGTCGTCGGGGGCTGGTGGCAGGGCCGGGTGCGCTGCTTCCAGGACGACGCCAGTCTGGAAGGGACGCTGCTGGTGCTGGGCGAACCCGAACAGCAGGAGGCTTGGCTTCTGCTGACCGACTGTGCACCGGAAACCGTCAGCCCCAGCTGGTATGGTCTGCGCATGTGGATTGAAGAAGGCTTCAAAGCCTGCAAAACGGGGGCTCTCCATTGGGAGCGCACCCGCATGACCAACCCGCGCCGGGCTGGCCGATTGTGGCTGGTGCTGGCCCTGACGGTGCTTCTGACCCTTTCGACCGCAACGACCTCACCGGACCCCGCGTCCCCCTCACCTCGCTTGTCTTCGGTCAAACGGGGTATCCTTCGCTTGCTGGCTCGAGCCATTCGCCAAACATCACTCCCTTCTTTTGCCCTCTATGCCTCCGCCTTGCCCCCATCCCCGCTCCTCGAATTCACGGCTGCCTTAAATACCTACCCCTGACAGCCCCGGCCCCCTCTCCGAAAAGCGAGAGGGGGAGAAAAGCAGGGCGGTTCGCGAACCGCCCCTCCTTGCGTCAGCGGAGAGGGAACGAGGGATGAGGGTTATCGTTACAGCGTCTGCTTCAGCCAGGCCAGGCTCCATGTGATGACATCGTCCAGCGTGGCCGCACCGTCGTCTGGATCCAGCGCGTTGAAAAAATGATCGCCATCGGCTTCGACCAGCGCCTCTGGGCCGTCGTGGTAGTTGATGAAGAGGCGGGCCATGTACGGCATGGGCACCACCCCGTCGGTGTCTCGCAGGCCCGCCACCACCAACAGCGGCCCGGCGTAGCGGCTGATCTCAGCGACCGGATCCACGTTGAAATGGTCGTCGAAGAAAGGCTGGTTGAGGGTTACCTCACCCGACGGCAGCGTAACGGTCACACCGCCCGCCAAACCAGCGGCGAAGTTGGCATTCCCCAGCGTCATGGGAGTGTCATAGACCGGGCTTGCTGGCGCCGACCACAGGACGGCCGTATCTACGCGCTCGTCGCGCGCTGCCACTACCGAAGCGATCATGCCACCCATACTCAAACCGAGTACACCGATGCGGCCGGCGTCAATAGTGTCCAGCGTTTCGATGTAGTCGAGCGCCGCGACGCCGTCGTTGATCTGGCTGGTGAATGTCGTATCCGCAAAATCGCCGTCGCTTTCGCCCGAGCCGATGAAATCAATGCGCAGGCTGGCGATACCCTGCCCGGCCAGCGCCCGCGCCAGGCGCGTGTTCATGCCCTCGATCGGCTCGCCGCCGAGAACCGGCAGCCCATCGCGCCTGCCGGTGAACCCGTGGAATATCAGCACGATGGGGTACGGTCCTTCTGCGCCATCCGGCAGGGCCAATGTGCCCATCATCGTCTGTCCATCGCGATCAATCTCAACCACTTCCTCGACCACGCCGTACATTGGCTCGGTGCCCAGGAGCGCCTCATAGGCTGTCGATGTTGTCGCTTCGTCCTGGGCAAACGCCATCGCCGGCAGCGCCAACAGGCCCAGCATCACCACGATCCACCCCATGCGCTTCATGATCTGTTTGACCTCCTCACACCGGTAACAGGAACGATATTCACAAGATACGGCATAGCAGGGGGGGGTAGTGGGGGGAAAATGGGGGGGGAATCGGGTTTCAGGGAGATCAAGGGAGAAGCACCTATCGCCCCCTCAGCTCTACGCAGCGAAGAGGGAAAGGTCCGGCATGCCAAGCCTCTACATCCATACGCCAATCTCTCATCCAGCATTTCTCTGCCCGCATTATCATTCTGCCGTCCGGTGTAGTGTGGAGAGTTGCCTGTGCAGCGTTTGATCGCCGTGGCCGTGCTGGCCGCCGTCCTGTTGAGTTTCCCGTATATGGTTGGCGCACAATCCGCGACGACGCCCGTCCCCGCCGACCTCGACACCCAGATGAACCAGTTGGTGCAGGTCGCCGAAACGCTGCGCGGCCTGACGACGATCACGCCGGTCGAGCGCGCCTTTCCCTCCCGCGAGGAGACCATCGCCTATCTCACCGGACTGTTTCACACCGATCTGCCGCCTGAGGAGGCCGCCCGCCTCGAAGCGTTCTATCAGGTACTTGGCCTGCTGCCCGAAGGCACTGACCTGGCTGAAGCCTATCTGACGCTGCTCGGCGCGCAGGTGGCCGGGTTCTATGACACCGATACCCGCGTGATGAACGTCATCCCGATGCTCGGCGACTCACCGGGCGAGTCGCTGTCGCTCAGCGAGCAGATCATCTTCGTGCACGAGTACGACCACGCGCTGCAGGATCAGCACTTCAGCCTGGATGCGCTGGAAGACCCGGCGGTGACGGCTATTCCAGATCGCGCGCTGGCGCTGACGGCGCTCGTCGAAGGCGATGCCAGCGCCGTCATGCAGTTGTACGCGCAGGAAGTGATGACCCGTAACCCGCTGGCCGCCCTCAGCCTGCTGGCCGAAGGCGCGCTGTCGAATACGCTCGTTATGCCGCCCGGCACGCCGGAAGTGCTGACACGCGAACTGCTGTTCCCGTATGAACAGGGGATGGCCTTCGTCGTGGCGCTGGCGGCCGATGGTGGCTGGGAAGCGGTCAACGCCGCCTACGAGAACCTGCCCACGACCAGCGAACAGATCATCCACCCGGAGAAATATCTGGCAGGCGAGGGCGCAGTATCGCGGCCGGAATGGGATGCGCTGACCGCGCCGGAAGGCTGGACGGCGCTGTGGGATGTGCCGCTTGGCGAATACTACCTGCGCGAACACCTGCGCACGCTGATGACGGCTGCCGAAGCGGCTGAAGCGGCGGCGGGCTGGGGTGGCGACCGCTTTCAGGTGTTTGAAGCGGCAGATGGCGCGCGCTTATGGCTGTTCACGCTGGCGTGGGACACACCGGAAGACGCCGCCGAATTTGCGGCTGCCTATCACGCCGGACTGACTGAAACCTACGGCGGCCCGCTGGCGGACGATGCGCGCTGCTACGCTACCAACGCAGGCGTGGCCTGCCTCGTCACGCTCGAAAACGGCGATACGCGCGTCATTCACGCGCCCACGCTGGAGGATGCAGCGGCTTATCTGGGCGAATAGAAAAGAGAATCGCCACAGAGGCGCAGAGGACACTGATGAATACGTCTCAGTGTCCTCTGCGCCTCTGTGGTTGATCGGTTCGTTCGTTCTCAGCAGCCGAATGGGATGCTGATGTTGTTTGGCACGCCGAGTCGGTCCGCGTCGTAGCGCAGCAGCAGCGTTCCGCTGACTGGCGCGGGGCGGCCGAGCAGAGTCACGTTTTCCACGCTCAGATTGACGTAGAAGCGCACGACCGCGCCGCGTTCCGGCGCAATCCATAACTCGGCGCTGTCCACCGTCACGCGGCTGTTATCGCCCTGCTGAACGGCGGGCAGCCGCAGGTCTTCGGGGTTCACGGTGTAGGCGTAAACCGTTTCGCCATTGATGACGGCCTGCCGCCCGGCCGGCGACGTTCGCACCATGCCGCCGACCAAGTCGCCCGCGCTCAGATTGGCCGCCGCCTGGGCATCATTGCCGCCACCGCTCAGGCACACGCCATCGCGCAGCAGGAAGGCATCGTTACCGAGCCGCACCGCCTCGAAGCTGCTGTTCTCCGGCTGGCCGATTAGCTCGCCCTGTGTGGTGAGCAGCACGCGCCGCGCCGAAGTCAACTGGTCGAGCGTGACATCAGCCTGCGCCGAGGCATTAACCGCCTGCCCGGTTTCGGCAATCGCGCCATTAAACACCAACCGGACGGTATAGTGCGCGCCCGGAAGATTGTTGAGGCCGTCGTCAATGCGGGCGAAACCGGTTTGTTCGCGGTTCCAGGGCGTGGGCGGGGCGTTCTGAGTGAGTGGAAGCGCGGTCGCCAGCGCATCGAGCGAGGCAATCGTCGGCACCGCATCGGCCGACTGATTACGCTGGCTGCGGCAGCCCGCCGCCGCTGCGAGGGCCAGAACCAGCAAGAAAATCAATCGGAGTGCGAGCGGCTTGTTCATGCCGTCCATGATAGCCGATGCCCGCGCTGGCGGCGAACGCCATCAGTCACAACGAGCAAACCGCGCTACGATACGTTTGCCAGAATTGCTTGTGGTTGGGAAACTGGTGTTTCGCCTATGATGACTGTAGATTCTACTGACACAGTACGTACACCCCGCGAGGGCGGCAAATGGCAGACAAGGTCAACAAGAAGGCGGCCGAGCGCGAGAAACGTATTCAGGACAGCCTGAAACAGCTGCGCTCGAAAAAGGCCAGTGACCGGCGCGAGGCCGCGTACTGGCTGGGCGAAGCGGCCGCCGTGGAAGAGATTCCCGAACTCGTGCACGTGTACCAAACAGACACCGACGGCGGCGTGCGCGCGGCAGCTGCCTACGCTCTCGGCCAATTCAAGGCCGTCGAAGCGGCCCTGGCTGACGGGGAGCGGGATAAGGTTGAGAAGCTGCTCGAAAATGTCGAGCGCAAGGGCCAGTTCGGTTCACGCGGGGCGCGTGGCCGCTGGACACGCTGGGCGCTCGGTTTGCTGCTGGCGTTCGCGGCCTTCGTCGCGCTGGCGTGGATGACATACGGCGGCCCCGGTGGCCTGATCGCCGCCCTGCAGTCAGTCGTAGCGCCGGTCAGCGCCGCGCAGCCCGCACCCAATCTGGCCGAACTCGACGCCATTTACACCGACCTGCAAACGGCCTTTCAACCGGTGCAGGCTGATGTCACCAGCCTGCAAGCGCAGTTCACGACGGCGCTGGCCGGCAACACCCCGGATTGCAGCGTCTTCTTCAACAAAAGCGCGGCCTATGCCCTGCCGGCTGGCGCGGCGGCCAATTACCCATCGCTGGCCGACCTCGGCGTGCGGCTAAACGAAATGCAATCCAGCCTCGGCCAGGCGCTGGCGGCTTTCGAAGCAGCGTGCCAAAGTGGAACACCGCTGACGGCGGGCGCGGCCGGCCAGGCTTACGCTGCGCTGCGCCCGGCCGTCGCTGCACTGCCACAAATGGAAGCGGCGCTGGCGGCCTTGAGCGTGCTGCTGACTCCCACGCCCACTCCGCTTCCCACCGCGACCGGCATCCCGACCGCTACGCCGGTTCCACCGACCGCCACGCCGGTCTTCACGCCGGTTCCCACGACGGACATCCGGCTGACCGACCCGCGCCGCCATCTGACGGCCCTTTACGCGACGGTTGACCAGATGATCGCGCCAGGCGGCCAGGCGGTGACGCTGCTGGGCTACTGGACGAGCGCGGCTGCGGGGAACCGCCCGGCTGGCTGTGGCGCGCGACCGCCCGAAGCGCCGGAATCCTATGTGCTGCCCGAAGCGGACCGCGAGGCGTCGCCTGAACTGGCGGCGGCGGTGGACGAGATCAACAACGGCCTTGAGCTGGTGCAAACCGGCTGGACGAATTTCGTCTTCGCCTGCAGCGCCAACACGACCAGCGCTTCGGCCGCCCAAGGCCAGCGGGATGCCCAGGCGGCGATCACGGCGTTTGAAGTGGCCCGCCAGCGCCTCGACGTGGTATCGGGTTCGTGACGCGCTGGTCAGGGGCGACGACCCCATCCCTCACCCCGGACTTCGTCCCGCCCCTCTCCCACGTAAACGGGGAGAGGGGCATTGCGCCCCGTTCGGCTAGTCTCGTCCGGCCCACCTGAAGCCGAAATCATCGCCGTTACGCAATTGGACTCAAGACCATTCGGCGTAATGGGCATAGAATGGGATCTATTGCCACTGCGTGCCAATCCGCCCGCCGGCGCCACGACCCCACCCATTCGCCCACAGTTTCTGACGGGAGCCACCATTCTGATGACCACCACGCGCCCGCCGCGCGCCCTGATCTGGCTCGCGTTCGGCATCATTTACGTCGTATGGGGCACGAGCTATCTCGGCATCGCCCTGGCCATCGAAACTATTCCGCCGTTCATCATGTCTGGCACGCGCTTTCTGCTGGCGGGCGGACTGCTGTTCATCTTCGCCCGGTCGCAGTGGGGTGGCCGCGCGGCCATGCCCACCCGCCGCGAATGGATGGGGGCGGCCATCGCTGGCTTCCTGCTCTTTGTGGTCAACAATGCGCTGATTGTATGGGCCGAGTTCAATGGAGTGCCCACTGGCGTGGTGGCGCTGCTGATCGGCACAACGCCGATGTGGATGGTGCTGCTGAACTGGGCGCGCAGCGGCGTACGGCCTGCGCCCCTCACCGGAATCGGGCTGCTGCTCGGTTTGGTTGGCGTCGGGCTGCTGGTCAATGTCAGCGATCAGCCGGGCGGAACGACCATCGCCGGCGCGATCACGGTGATCGCAGCGGCTTTCTTCTGGGCGCTCGGCTCACTCTACGCCCGGGGCGCGGCGCTGCCGAAATCCCCCTTGATGTCTACGGCCACCCAACTGCTGTGGGGCGGCCTGTTTCAGGCTGCGCTTGCGCTGATTTCCGGCGAAGTGGCAGCTTTCCAGATTGGTCAGGTGTCGTGGGTTTCATTCATGGCCATGCTCTATCTGGCGATTGCCTCGTCCATCATCGCCTTCTCGGCCTTCACCTGGCTGATGCGCGTCGTCGAGCCGGCGCGAGTGGCCACCTACGCCTTCGTCAATCCGGTGATCGCGTTCTTCCTAGGCTGGCTGCTGTTGAGCGAACCGATCACACCGCGCACCATCCTGGCGGCAGGCGTGATTGTGGTGGCGGTCTTCCTCATCCTGCGCGCGCAGAACCGCAAACCGGCGGCAACCATACCCGTCGAGGCTTCGCCCGTCGAAGCAGCGGCCTAGCCCACTACAGCTTGTCCGAATGCGGCGGCGGTACGCGGTGGGTGATGGCGATTTCGAGCAGGGCACGCAGGGCGGGGCGTTGCACATCAGCTAGGGAACGCAGCTTGACGTGGCGCATCAGCTTGCCCGCGCCTCCCAACAGCCCGTCGCGGTCGGGGAGTTCCGCACCGTAGTAGAAGCCGAATGTGATGTGGGCTTTGGCGGGGGCGATCCACACGAAGTGCTCGCTCATCTTCTTCGGGCCGGTGCCATAGCCGATGATTTTCTGCTGCACCCACGGCACTTCGACCGTTTGCGGCAGCACGTCGAAAATCAGCGCCCGCGCCGCCCAGCCCACTTCCTGTATCTGCGGGCTGTACGTACTGAAGATGGTCGTGAAGTCTTCGCGGGGTGCAGGCATCTTTCTTTCCTTCCCAGCCCGTCTGAAGTCACCAGATACGCTGCACGCCGTAGGTATCGAACCTATCATCCCGGCTGACAATCGGCATTCGCTCGACGAGACTGAGTGCAATCAGCATTCGGTCGAATGGATCTTTGTGGTGCATAGGCAGAGTTTGCACGACTTCGATCTCATCCAATCCAATTGGCGCCAGGATGACATTTGCACCGGCAATCTGCTCAACGAGAATCTCCTTGAGCGGCCGTGTGTCCACCAAGGAAAGCTTACCGACACCGAGCTTGATCGCAATCTCCCAAACGCTAACGATGCTGAGGACAACTGTTTCGTTCTGTATGAACTCTTCAGCGCGCGCACTCAGGTTCGGATCGTCGTTGATGAACCAAAGGAATGCGTGCGTATCAAGGATCGCTCTCATAGATGATCTTCTCAATGTCTTCCATCGGCTCATCAAAGTCATCAGCCATGACGAAAATCCCCTTGCCAGTGCCGGGGTAGCGTTGAGGCACGGGCTGGCCTTCGGCGACCAGCTTCACCTGCCGCCCGTCGTCCATCACAATCGTCACTTCTTCGCCGTGCGCGGCCGCATCCAGCAGTTCGTCGAACCGTGCTTTGGCCTCGGCGGGTTTCAGGAGCAGCATGTCGTTGGCCCTCGCGATCAACCTGCAACTACTTTATCACAATCGAGTGATGGGCCGATGAGCGCCGCGCTTTCGCCGCCTTGTCTCTCACTCTGGCAATCGTCTCCTCGCTCACCGGCTGCTCGAACGAGCGGAAGCCGCTGAGCCGGAAGCCGTGGCGCCGGGCAATATCGCCGATTTCCTGCACCTGCGGCACGCGGATGTCTTTGCCGAGCGTGTAATCCTCGAAGCGGCCTTCCAGCGCCAGCGCCATCGTTTCGGCCATGCAGGCGTAGGAGTGGCGCGGTGGGAAGCCGAAGTCGAAACCGAAATCCGGCGGGTCGCCGGGAACCTCGACCATGCCGCCCTCGATGACCAGCACATCGTCGCGCACGTCGGCCACGCGGCGGCTCACATCACGCGGACGGGCCACGTCACACACCACCGCGCCCGCCTTCAGGTGTTCCGGCTCGATGACAGCATGGACGGCGCTGGTCACGGTCACGATCAGGTCGGCGGGGTAGATGGCCTGCATATCGGTGGCGGCCGTCACCTGCGCGCCACGCGCCCGGCAGGCTTCGGCGACCGGTTCGAGCGCATCGTCACGACGGCCGACCAGCACCAGTTGGCCGCATTCGGGCGCGAACAGTTCGGCGCAGGCCCGGCCAATCGCGCCACTCGCCCCCACGATTGCGACCGTCGCTTCGTTGACGTGGATATCCATCGCCCGCGCCGCCGCCTGCACCGCCTCGACGGCCATGCTCACGGTCAGACTGTCGCCGGTGGTCACAGGAATATCGAGGCGTTCCGCAATCGTCACCCCGGCGTCACCCACCACCGACGTATACGCGCCCAGACCCAGTATCCCCGCGCCGAGCTTTTCGGCCATCCGCCCGCAGGCGACAATCTTGTCGTAAACCATCTCGACGGGCAGGCGCATCATGGTCGGCGGGGTGTACGGGCAGGCCAGCAGCCAGCCGCGCAGCTCGCGCCCGGTTTCAACCGAGCGCACGCCCTTCACTTCCGACAGGTAGACCGGCGGGAAGTAGCGCGAGAAGAAGTTGATTTGGCCTTCGGTGAGGATCTTGCCGAGCAGCGGGAACTTACGGGCGACATCCTTCTTGATCTGGATCGGGTGAATGATGAAGGCAAAGGTCTCGCCACCCTCTACCACGACTCGACTTCCTCTTCCATCTCGCTGGGCCGGGGGTAATGGCGCGTGTGCGCCAGTGACCCGCTCAGGTGGTGATCGCTTTCCTCGTAGCTGATGTTGCGGCTGATCACTCGGCGCTGCGGCGAGGCCACCAGCACGACATCGGACTCGATCATGCGGCCGGGGAAGACGACCAACCCGCTGCCGATGCGGCAGTTGTGGCCCACCGCGCCGCCCAGCACCACCTGCCCGACCTCACCCAACTGGCCGTGCATGTTGAGCGCGCGAATTGGCTTCTGCTCGACGAGGTTGAAGTCGGTGAAGGTAATGCCCGCCCCAACGAAGCTGTTGCGGCCGATAACGCACATTTGCAGGCAGGTGTTCTGGGCGATGATGCTGTTCTCCATCACCGCCGTGAGATAAAGCGAGGCGCGGAAAGGCAGGAACGAGCCGCTGGCGATGCTGCTCATCATCAGCACGCAGCCGTCGTCAATCGTCACGTTGTCGCCAATCGTGCAGTTATCAATGAAGACGCCGGGGCCGATGCTGCAATTGTCGCCAATCGAGGCCGGCCCGGTGATGACGGCGGTGGGATGGATGCTCGTGCCTTTGCCCACTTTGACCACCGAGGACGAACTCAGCAACTGCCGCTGTTCCATCACTGCCCGCCAGAGCAGACGCAGGCTGGTGAGATTGTGGGCGCGCACGTGGCGGTCGAAGCGGCTGCCACGCCCGAACAGCGAGTAGATGATGCCGGCGAAGTAGACGTGCGTCCAGCATTCGATCGAGACGACAGCGCGCTGCGTACCGTAGTGCGTCAGTTCGCCCTGCTCCATCGTCATGAAATCCGGCACGCTGTAGTAGCCCATCTCCTCGGCGTCGCTGGAGATGACGATAGGCAGGATGTCGCGGTCGTAGCCCTGCGGGAAGTACCACAGGTCCACCAGATAAATCGGGCGGCCCTGGTCATCGCGGCCGCGCTCGAAGTTCTGGGCCAGCGGCAGGGTGTAAGCGCGGAAGGCGGGGTCATCGGCCAGGAAAGCGGCGCGGCAGGCGCGCCCGGCTTTCCCGGCGCGGCTCATGAACGTGGCGAAGAACTCGTCATCAAACCACAGGTTGTCACTGTAGACGATGGCCGGGCCTTGCACAGTGCGAATTTGTTCACGCTCGTGCCACGGGAAAGTAGCCGCCAGCGTCAGATCGCCCCTGAAATAACGGACGAGGACTTCTTCCTGGTGCAGTTTGAGCGGCGTGATGCCGATGGTCAGCAGGCTGGCCGGCTGATTGAACGGCGGGATGTGCCGTCCATCTTCGAAGACGTAGCGATACATGGTGGCCCCGGGCGTAGCCCTCGCTGGCCTGATGATAGCACGAAGGGGGCAGGCCGGGCGTTAACGAACGGCGGCTATCGGGCGTGCCTCGCCCTTCGTCCCGCTCTCTCAGGACGAAGGAAACTACGCCCTCTTTGCGTACTTTGCGTTTGCGTTTCGCGCTTGAAGTTATGCAGGGTCAATCTGGGCGAGGATGCCGGCCAGCCGCTGCAAATCACCGCTCAATAGCGAGGCACACATGCGCCCGCAGTCCACCAGATAGTCGTAGCGTTCCTGCTCGGGGCGGGCGGCGGCGGCGGCCTGAATGGAAGCGGCCAGCAGCGAGTCGGCGGGGGCTTCGCGGGTGTTGAGCACCAGCCGGAAGAAGTCCATTCGCTCAGTGAAGGCGGCGATCCAGTCTGGTGTACAGGCGGCGACCTCGGTCATGCTCATCGGTGGGCGCGGCGGCAGCGAGTGACGGATGCGCTGGCCGTCCCAGTAGCCCACCGCCAGCACGCCGATTTCGACCGGGGCCATGCGGTTCTCGCGCTGGTCGTAAAGCGTGTGGCTGTGAATGGCGTTGGCCATCACCAGTTCGCGGGCCAGCGGATCGTCGTCAATCCGCACGGCATAAATCAGGCCGACCACCTGCTGAACCCCGTCTTCGCTGATCGGGGCGCGCACGAAGGTGCCGAAGGCATGCGCGCCGTTCAAGCTGCTGCTGCGCGTGCCACAGTCGAAGCCGGTGGTGCTGGCGCGCAGCACGCGGCCAACGAGCGCGATGTCCTGCATATCTGTCACGGGATTCTCCTCATGCGCGCAGCCTGTGCTGGCGGCGTTCGCCGCGCGCCAGGCCCTTGGTCTGCAATTTATTGGATTGCTCGGCTGCCAGGTCGTTTTGCAGCATGGCGATGCGGATCAACTCGTCGAGTTGGGCGCGGTCCTGCCCGTTGACATAGGCCAGTTCGTCGGCGCGGGTCAGCACATACGGGTAGCGCTTGCGGCCCTGAATGGCGCATTGGGCGAGCAGCAGGCCGTGCAGGAAATTGACGCGAGCCGGGTTGCGGGCGACGCTCATCGGCACATCCACGCGGGCGATTTTCGGCCCTTCATCCGGCAGCGCCACGTTGACGTAGAAGAAGGCGATTTCGAGGTCGTCGTCGTGCTGTTTGTACTCACGATTCTGCGGCGAGTTGAGCGCCAGCAGGGCCGAACGCTCACCGGGGCGCAGGATGCGCCGGAAGAGCATTTCGTCGGTGACGCCTTCCAGTTCCCCGTTCGAGCGCAGGGCTGTTTCGGTGATGCCGTCGTCGGGCAGATGCAGCAGGTGAAGCAGGCTGATCAGGCTGCTGCCGCGCGGGCGATCCACGTAACCGGCCAGCAGCGCGCCCGAATCGCGGATTTGCTGCAGCGCCCGTAGATAGCCGGCCTCGATTTTGGCGGCATCGGCCACTTCGTTCGCGCCGAAGACCTTGAGCAGATTGCCGTCGTGCAGCAGCGCGACCGGCGTCCACTGGCCGGTTTCCTGCGCCTGCTGATAGTACGCCCAGCCGGTCTCGGCCAGCGCCTGCATTTCAAGCAGAGTGCGGCGGGCATTGACCGTCTGGTTGGTGATCATCCGCCCGTCACGGTCCTGCAGTTTGCTGTCGTGGTAGACCAGCTCGGGATGGGTGAATGGTTCGGGAGGATAAGGCAGGCCGGAGCAGTACTGAAAGCGGCCGATATTGGTGAGGTAGTAGAGCGTTTGCCCGTGCGGGTCGGGGTAAACCTGCGAGCCGTCTACAGCGGTGAGAATGGCCTGTTCCGGCTCGGGCTGGCCGGGGTATGGCCCGCAAATTGGCTCGTCGAGGGGGGTCGCGCCGCGATAGCCGCTGATATTCGACTGGCGAACGCGCTCAATCCGCGCCCGAATCGGATCGAGATCGCAGGATTCGGCCAGCGACTGCATGGCCAGCTTGACCTTTTCGGCGGCGCTGGCGTTGCGGTGAGCGAGCGCGCGCCCCATGGTGTCCACCTGCTCCAGCAACTGCGAGAATTCGAGCGGCACAGCGCCTCACGTTAGAAAACCCATACGCTTTCCACCACACTAGCACTTTCGTTCTATATCGTCAAGCGCATGGAGGGGTGCGGACAGGGCAAACGCTTCAAATCAATCACAAAGACACGAAGGCGCAAAGGCACGAAATGGTTCGCTATAATCCACGCCGTTCGGCCTGAACAGAACGGCCTGCCGCTTGCGAGTCGTCGTGATCGGGGCGTTTACGCCCGGCTATGCGCGTCATTACACACTGCTTGAAGGCCTGCGCGGCTGCGGCGTCGAGTTGGACGTGCGCGCCTTCCCGAAGACGCTGCGGACGCCGGCCCGGCTGCGCGCGCTCGGGCGGTCGTTCCCGCGCAAGGGCGAAGCCGATGCCGTGTTCATCCCCGCCTTCAACCAAACGCTCGGCCCGGCCGCCTGGGCACTGTCGAAGCGTCGCGGCGTGCCGGTGCTGATGGACTATCTGGTTGGGCTGGCCGACGTCGCCGAAGATCGCGGCCAGACGGCGGGCCTGCGTTACGCGGCCTTTCGTCAGCTTGACCGCTTCACCCTGCGCCGCCTGCCGCTGCTCACCGATACGGCCGCCCACCGCGCTGTATTCGAACGGCTCGCCGGGCGGTCCCTGCCCCGCCTGCACGTCATTCCCGTGGGGGTGCGTGACCTGCCGCTGCTGCCTGCGCCTGACTCCGCCTCACCACTGGTGCAGTACACGGGAACGTATATCCCGTTTCACGGCGTCGAGGTCATGCTCGAAGCGGCGCGGCTGCTGCCGGCTGTGCCGTTCGAACTGATCGGCAGCGGCCAGAGCTATCAGGCGATGGCGGCGCGGGCGGAGACTATGGCGCTGCCGAACGTCCGCTTCCGCAAGGGCTATTTCCCGCTCGACGAACTGACGGCCATGCAGGCGGCCAGCACGATCATGCTCGGCGTGTTCGGCGCGGCGGCCAAAACGGATTACGTCGTGCCGAACAAGCTGTACGAGGCGCTGGCGCTCGGCCGCCCGGTCATCACGGCCGAGTCGGCGGCGGTGCGCGAGTTCATGACGCCCGGCGAACACCTGTTCACCGTGCCGCCGGGGGATGCCCCCGCGCTGGCCGAAGCGATTCGCGTCTTATTGGCCGACCCGGCGCGGCAGGCTGCCCTGCGCGACGCGGGCCGCCGCCTGATTGAGGAACGCTATCTGCCCGGCCACATCGGGCCGCTGCTGCTAAAGGTGCTGGAGGAAATGCCATGAGTCTGATCCGCCGCCTGAAGACCAGCCCCATCGGGCAGCAGGTGCGCCATGCCCGCAATCGCGTCCTCGACCCGCTGTACTGGCGGCGCTCCCGTGACGAGTTCCGGCTGTTGGCCGCCGATGCACAGGATGCCGAGGGGGCGCTTCAACTGCTGTGGACGTATCACGGGGCGGGTTTTTATCGCAACCTGAAGCCGAATCAGGATCGTGGTGAGCTGACAGCGCTGGCCGGGGCTGTGACCGCCCTGCAGCCGCGCATCATCGTCGAAATCGGCACTCGCGACGGCGGCTCCCTGCTGGTGTGGAGCCGCTGTTCACCCGGCCTCTCCCATCTGGTCAGCATTGACCTGCCGGGCGGGATTCATGGCGGTGGCTATCCGCCGCAGCGCGAACGCTTCTACCGTCTGTTCGCCGAAGGGGGGCCCGGCCTGTCGCTTCATTTGCTGCGCCAGGACAGCCAGACGGAAGCCTCACGCGATGCGGTGATTTCGGCGCTGGGCGGCCAGCCGGTGGATTTCCTGTTCATTGACGGCGACCACCGCTACCCGGGCGTCAGCCGCGACTACGCGCTGTACGCCCCGCTGGTGCGGCCCGGCGGCCTGATCGCGTTTCACGACATCCGGCCCAACCGCTTCGACCCGTCAATCGAGGTCTGGCGGCTGTGGGACGAGATCAAGGCCAGCGGCGCACCCGTACAAGAGTTCATCCACGAGCCGTACAGTGGGCGGTATGGGATTGGGGTGGTGGAAAAAGTACTGATTGCTGAATGCTGAGCAGGGAGCGGACGAGTCAGAGTGTGGGTAGGGCTGTAGGAGGGTTCGCTCTTGTGACACACGAGCGAACCTTACGCCTCTCACCGTCTACCCCCAATCGCCTTGCCATCGAGGGAGTAGTCCGAGGCGAGGGCGACGCTGAGGAGAATCTGGGCGAACGTAATCGAACGAATCTCCCGCCGGAAACTCAGCGCAAACCCTGATTTGCGAGCAAGAGGTAATTTTGCCGACGACGCACAGCCGACCATAACACAACCACGAGGAAAATACCGTTGAAGATCCATGGTAAGAATAGTGACATTTGTACCAGGTACCACAGTTGGTTGGAGATCAGTTCCGCAGCAAGGAGCATCTCAAGCAGGTAATGCAAGCCTAAGAAAAGACCCAGGGTCAAAGTCCATTTCCACCACGCTGGTATCAGGCTTGTCAACGCAATGGAAAGCATGAAGTACTGGGCACCTAACCCCGGCATCAGCGTGACTTGCAGCAATGCCGTGAGAGCAAGGCTGGTTGCCAGGTTAAGTGCCATTCTTCTCCATACGAATGGAGCCAGAATCATCAATCCAAGAAACAGGCTAAGCCCGACAGCAGATCCGAATACCTGAAATGGCCCGAAATCGCTAGCACGATACAAAAAAACGTTTCGCAGCACCCCCTCCGCCCCTTCTGGCAGGAACGGAACAAATGACAATACAAAGATCAAACCTAGTATCAAGCTTGCAATGATAGCCCGGCGAAAATTGAGGTGATAAACGAAGAGAACCCACGCATTGAACAAGATGATATGTTTTACAAGCACTGCCACGCCGCCAAGGAACACACTCGTGGCTGTGTTTCGTGTCCACAACGCCAGCAGCAGAAAGAACAGGGCCAAACACTCGAATTGACCGTGATAGCCAATAATCAGAATCACACCCGGGTTGAGCCAGTACAACGCAAAGGATTTCAACCTAAACTGCCGGTTGCCTGCTATCAGGGCAATCAGGATGGCATTGGCAAGGTCAACGCATGTCAAAAAGGCGCGAAGTACGGCATGATGCGGCAGGCTAAGCCAGTTTGCGCTGGCGCTGGTGATGGCGAGAACCCCCATCCACAGCGGACTGTAATTGTAACGAGTGGTTTCAGCGTAGACGTTACCACCTTGGTGAAGAATCTCCGTTACCAGGTCATAACTACTCATGTCATAGTTGCCATACAGTCCCCAAGCCAGAATCAGGCGTACAGCCAGGCCAACTCCAAGGACAAGCAAGAAGGTAGAAAATCTTCGTCTGTTCCAGTTCATAGGTGCACTGCGTCGTTTCGATTCAAGCAATGGGGCCACCATCCAGCCGCTGCATGGTGAGCGGAGACCATCATTGTACCTAACAGCACAACCGGACACGGTCTACAAGTTGCCAGCCTGTGCTTGCCGCGATTCATCCGCCGCCTGCCCACCGTTGATTGGGCATGGGGCAGGCGTTGCCCGTGCGCCGGGTAGTCTCTGCTAGAATGACGGCAGACCACCCGCTGTTTTGAGGCTCTTCCGGCCATGCCCGACGATCGGGTTCCGTTTCCGCCCACGCCCAACCCTGACCCGCCCGACGACGACACCGAACCGCTGGTGTTCGACCTCGACGACGAGCCAGCGCAGCCCACGCAACCCGGCGTGCGCGCGGTTCAGCCGACGCTGCCCGGCAGCCAGGGCATGGACCCGAACCCGGATTTCAGCGCGCCCAAAACGGTGACCACCCCGGCGGTGCGCGTTCCCCCGTCAAGCGAGCGCACGGTTCCCGGCAAGACGGTTCAGCAGCCGCCACAGGTGACGCAGCCGGGCCGGACGATGCCCCATTATCCACCCGCTGCCACTCAGCCGGCCCCGAGCTACCGCCAAACGCAGGCCGGGCCAACCGTGCCGAACCCAACGCCCTACCCGCCGCAGGGTGGCTACCCCGCACCGCCGCGCCAGCCTGCACCGCCGCCCCCGCAGCAGCGCCGTCCGGTCAAAAAGAAGAAGCGCGTGCTGGGCTGTTCGCCCGGCTGTCTGGTGATGTTCATCGGCATGTTCGCGGCCCTGTGCGGCGGCCTGTCGCTGATCGGCCTCATCCTCACGGCCACACTCGGCTCGCAGCTCGAATCGCGCCTGCAGGCGCAGGTGGCGCGAGTGGATGATTACGACGCCTTCCAAAGCTCCTTCTTCTACGACCGCACGGGCGCTTTGCTCTACGAGTCGTTCAGCGAGGGGCGGCGCACGAGCATCCCGTACCACGAGTTCCCGCAGGACCTGATTAACGCGACGGTCGCCATCGAGGACGACACCTTCTTCACCAACCCCGGCTTCGAGCCGGAAGCGACCATCCGCGCCTTCCTGCAGTACGTGGGGCTGGCCAGCGGCAGCAGCGGCGGCAGCACCATCACCCAGCAGTTGGTGCGTAACGTGCTGTTCGAGCCGGAATACCGCGCCGAGCGCAGCATCCAGCGCAAGTTTGAGGAGATTCTGCTCGCCTTCCTGCTGCGCCAGCAGAAACCGGCCGAGGATGTGCTGGCGCTTTACCTCAACGAGATCTACTACGGCAACCTGGCCTACGGGGCCGAAGCCGCCGCACACGTGTTCTTCAACAAGAGCGCGCGCGATCTGACGCTGGCCGAAGCGGCGCTGCTGGCTGGCTTGCCGCAAGCGCCCGCCAACCTCGACCCGTTCAGCGCCGACCCGGACATTCAGCAGGCCGTGCGCGAACGCTGGGAACTGGTGCTCGACCGCATGGTGCGGGAACGCACCATCACGGACCTTCAGCGGCAGGATGCGCTGACGCAGGGCTATCAACTGGAACCGCCGGAAGCGCCGCTGAATGCCCCGCACTTCACCGTTTACGCCCAGCAGGAACTAGCCTCGCTGCTTGAACAGCTCGGCTACGGGCCAGACGTTATTGCCCGGGGCGGCCTGCGTGTCTACACGACGGTGGACCTGGCGCTCGACGAACGCACCCGCCAGATCGCCGCTGATCAGGTCGCAACGCTGGCCGCCAATGAGGTGAGCAACGCGGCGGTCGTCGTCCTTAAGCCGATCACCGGCGAAATCCTGGCGATGGTGGGCAGCGTGGACTACGACAACGAGGCGATTGATGGCAACGTGAACGTGACGACCGCCATGCGCCAGCCGGGCAGCACGGTCAAGCCGTTCACCTATTCCGCCGCGCTTGAACTGGGCATGACGCCCGGCGACATCATCTGGGATACGCCGACGAATATTTCCGGCTACCAGCCGGTCAACTATGACGGCCGCTTTCACGGCCCGGTGCGCATGCGAACCGCCCTCGCCAACTCGTACAACATCCCCGCGGTGCAAACTCTGCGCCGGATCGGCGTCGAAAGCCTGATCGCCATCATGCGCCGCTTCGGCATCGAAAGCATCGCGCCTGACCCCAGCCTGTATGGTCTGTCGCTCACGCTCGGCGGCGGCGATGTGACGCTGCTCGAACTGACGCGCGGCTTCTCGGTCTTCGCCAACGGCGGCGCGCTGGTGCCCACCACCTCGATCCTGTGCGTGATTGATGGTGACGACAACATCCTCTACAACTACAGCGACTCGTGCCCGTCTGGCCGCATCACCGACCAAACGGAGTACGGCGAAGGCTACGGTTCGCAGGTGCTGGACCCGCGTATCGCCTACCTGATCAGCGACATACTCGGCGACAATGCGGCGCGCACACCGGCCATGGGCTCGAACAGCCCGCTGTATACGCCCAACATCGGCACATCAGCCAAAACCGGCACCACCAACGACTTTAAGGATAACTGGACGGTGGGCTATACGCGCAACGTGGCGGTGGGCGTGTGGGTGGGCAATAACGATGGCAGGCCGATGAACAACGTCAGCGGTTTGGCTGGCGCAGCCCCGATCTGGAACGCTGTCATCAACGAGATTTACGCCAATCCGGCTTTACTGGGCCAGTTTGCCGAGAACGGCCAACTACAGCCCGACCGGCTCGATGCGCCCGGCGGTATGTCACGGCGGACGATGTGTGGGGCTGATACGATGCGCGACCCGGCGACCGGCTGCGGCTCGTACGTGGACGAGTGGTTCCTCGACAGCCCGGCCGGCCTGCCCGATGGCCTCGGCAACGTGGAGTACCCGCCTGCCCCCGCCCCGACGCCGGATCAGCCGCCCCCGGCCGGCCCGTGGCTGCGCCAGTTCGACGGCGGCACGATCCTGACTTACGTCCATCCCATCCCGCCCACGCTCGGCACGCAGATTCAGTTCAACGTGCCGCCCGGTCAGGCGCACCCGCCGCCGCCCATCTACTGCCAGGTGCCGGTGGAACTGGTTTCCTCTGACCCCGCCGCGCGCGAGCAATACTTCCTCGAACCGCACTGGTTCGCCGAAGACGCCGCGCAAGCCGAACAGTATGCGCGCAACAACGGGCTGGCCTACCTGCCGACCATCGTTTGCTCGCCGGAACTGATTCAGGCGGCCGGCTCCGGCTCGACGGTCATCACGGCCTACATCGCCAGCCCGGCCAATAGCTCGCTTATTCCAATCGGCAGCCCGATCCCGATCATGGGCACGGCTCAGTTCTCACCCGGTCAGGCCCAGTACTACAAGGTCGAGATCATCGGCGGCGACTTCGGCGGCTGGACGACTATCGGCAGCACCCACAGCGAGTCGGTCGCCAATGGCGTGCTGGAAAACCTGCCGCCGCTGCCAGCCGGGAGCTATCAGGTTCAACTGGTCGTGGTGGGGAACGACGGCAACTACGTGCAGCCGCCCTACCAAATCGGCTTCACGGTGCAGTAGGGCAAACTGATTCATCGCCGAGGCGCTGAGGCGAAAAGAGAGAACGCAGAGAGTGATCTCCCTCGGCGTTCACTTTCCTTTCTCCGCGTCTCGGCGAATCAGTTGCTTTCCACAATTCGCCGCAGCGCCGGAAGAAGGGCGCGGGCCGCTGCGCCCCGGTGGCTGAGGTTGTTCTTGTCGGCGAAGGGGATATCGCTCAACGGGACGGGATAGCCGTTCGGGATGAAGATAGCATCGTAGCCGAAGCCCTGGTTCCCCGTGCCGGGCGTGTAACCAATCTGCCCCTCGACCGCGCCGTAGGCCGTTTCGTTGATCGCGCCATCGGCGCTGACGGCTGCCAGCACGCACACGAAGCGCGCCGTGCGCCGTTTCTCCGGCACGGCCGCCATCTCGCTCAAAATCACGTGACAGCGCTCGGCATCGGTCTTGCCCGGCCCGGCGTAGCGTTTCGAATAAACGCCCGGCCGCCCATCGAGCGCATCCACCACCAGCCCGGTGTCATCGGCCAGCGCCAGCAATCCGCTCACTCGGGCGTACTCGGCCGCTTTATGGCGCGCATTCTCCGCGAAAGTGTCGAACGGCTCCTCGACATCCATGCTGCCCAGCCCGGCATCATGCAGGCTGAGCAGGCGGACGGGCAGACCACCGAACAGCGCGGCGTACTCGCGCAGCTTGCCGGGGTTGGTCGTACCGATCAGCAAGTCCATCGGCTTCACTCCGCCTAAGGCCCTCATCAATGACCCGGCTAGCCCACTACAACCTCACCCCCCATACCCCCTCTCCATTCTGGAGAGGGGAGAGAGATCGCGCGGTGGACGCCCCTCGCCGGAACGGAGAAGGGACCGAGGGGTGAGGTTTGCTTTACACCGCTTCCAACTGCTCGATCTGGCTTTCGGCCAGCGCCACCGCCGCACCGAGCGTTTCGCTGTCCATCGCCAGCTTTGCGCCAGCCGCCGCGAACAAGGCGGGCAGGCCGGCCGTGCCACCCAGCGCCAGCGCCCGCCGGTAGGCCGCCACTGCCTGTGCCTGATCCTTGAGCGCGTTACCCCACACCTGCACCGCACCCAACTGAGCGATGCCGTACTCGATGTAGTAGAACGGCACCTGGAAGATGTGCAGCTTGCGGTGCCAGCCCGTCACCTTCACATCGTCGAGGCCGCTGTAGTCAATGCCGCCCATATATTCGTCCCACAGCTTGCCCCAGGCCGCATCACAGTTAGCCGGGTTCATAGCGTCATCGGCGTGGGTATAGGCCCAGTGCTGGAAGGCATCCACGACGGCCATGTACGGCCAGAAAAGGATCAGGCCTTCGAGATGCTCGATGCTGGCGCGTGCAGCGTCGGCCTCGCTGTAGAAGCCACCCTTGCTGGACGCCAGATAGGGCATTGCCAGCAGTTCCATGCCCATCGAAGCGACTTCGCAGAACTCGGTAGGCGGCTGACTCTGCAGGAAGGGCGGCAGGGTGTAAACGGCGAAGGCGTGGAAGGCGTGACCGCCTTCGTGCAGCAGCGTTTGCACGTCATCGTGAATGCCGACGGCGTTCATGAAGATGAACGGGCGCTCGCTGAAATCGAAGCTGGTGCAGTAGCCGCCGGGAGCCTTGTTCTTGCGGTTGTCGAGGTCGAGCAGGCCCTCGCCCACCATGACCTCGAAATCGCCGCCCAGCGCCGCATCCACGTTGTGGAAGATGTGGCCGGTGGTGTTGATCAGGGTATCCGCGTTCGCGAACGGCTTGAGCGGCGGGCGATTGGCCACATCCACCTGCAAATCCCACGGGCGCAGGGTTTCGACGCCAAGCTGCTGGCGGCGGCGCTCGTAGATGCGCCTGGCGGCGGGTACGACGGTCTGCTTGATCGCCTCCTGGAAGCGCAGCGCGTCCTCGATGCTGTAATCGAAACGCAGCTTTTCGCGCCACTGGTACTCACGATAATCGGCCAGTTCGGCATTGGCCGCGATCTGACGGCGCAGCGGCAGAAAACGCTGCCACAGGCCATTGAACGCCTCACGGTCGGCTAACTGGCGCTCGGCCACCAGCCGCCACGCCTTCTCGCGGGTGGCGCGGTCCGCCTCGAACTGCACGGGCTTCATCTGCGCGACGGTGCGTTCGGCGCCGCTCCACTGCACGGTTTGCGCGCCGGCCACGTCGTCATATTCGGTGCGCAGCCTGTCCTCATCCGTGAAGAGCGGCACGTTGGCCTCACGGAACAGCGCGGCCTGGGCGACCATATTACGCAGCGCGATCTCGTAGCGTTCCGGCTGAATGCCGCTGGCGATCAGTTTTTCCTTCAACTGCTGATCGGCCACTCGCGCCGGCGGCAGCACGCCCTCGATGTAGCGTTCGAAGCGGGCTTTGACCTCCGCATCGGCGGTGTTGACCGTCAGGCCGACATACAGGCGGCTGTAGACTTCGCCGATGCGCGCGCCGAGCGCCGCCCAGTCGTTCAGCCATTCCACGACGTTTGTCTCATCAAGCGGGCGCTCGGCCAGGGCCGCGTAAAACGGCGCGGCGTCGTCCCACGTCCAGCCCATTAGCGTGTCCAGCGTCGCCGGAAGTCCTTGCAGCATCGTCGCCAATCCTTATCTTCTGAATGCTCACAAACGAGATAAGGATACGCGATTCGGCCGAGCATGCCTATTCCAGAACAGGATGGAGACAGGGCTATCGCATCAAAACTCACTCAGCCGAGAGCCAATGGCAAGAAGACGCTTCGCCATCAAATGGCAAACAATGCCAGAACCGAGTCTGAGAGAAAACCCCCGGTGCTTTGGTGGTCGGAAGTACACATTACGCCCGTTCACAATTTTGATGCGATAGCCCTGAGGATGGAGAGGAGGCAGGAGGTGAATTTGTCGAAGAAAGGGGTTAGCGGCGCAGCTCGAAATCGGCGGGGTCGCACACGCGCAGGCGGCCGGCCAGTTCGTGACCGATGACCGGAAAGGCGCTGCCCACCTCAAGCTGCAGCGGGCCATTGAACGGCGCGCGGCCGATCAGCGTCAGGCGTGCGCCGGGCTTCAGGCCGAGGCCGCCCAGGTATTCGAGTTGATCGGCGTCGTGGGTGGTCACGCGGCTGATGACGAATGAGCTGCCCGCCTGCGCTTCATTCAGCGGGAAATCCACCACACGCGGCATCACGCCGTCAGCGGTGGGAATCGGCTCGCCGTGCGGGCAGCGGCGCGGGAAATCGGCCATCTGGTCCATACGCGTGACGACGGTTTCGGATACCGACTCACCGAGCGAATCGGCGGCATCATGAACCTCGTGCCAGCCGAATTTCATTACATCCACCAGAAACACCTCGACCAGGCGGTGGCGGCGGATGTTATGGAGCGCCTCCTGTTCGCCAGCGGGGGTTAGCAGAATGCCGCGATACGGCTCGTGTTCGAGGTAGCCCGCTTCCTTCAGGCGCTGCACCATCCGCGTGACGGCCGGTGCCGATACGTTCAGCACCTCGGCCAGCGCCGAGGTGGAAACATAGGGGGTTTCCTTCTGGTAGTAAGCGATCCGGTACGCCTCTGCCAGATAGTCCTGCATCGCGGTGCTCGCGCCCATCCGGGGTCTGCCTCGTTCTTGCGTGCGCTGTGGCACAACAATAAATCATATATCTGTCTGAAATTTAGCAAGGCAGACGCAATTTAGCAAGCGTTAAATTGCAACTTAGTCGCGGGTATGCAGTGGCGCTGGTTCGCGTCCTGCCAACAGGACATCGGAGCCATCGGGCGTGTGGCGTATGGACAATAGGCCATGCCTAAAGGCGCTGAATGACCTCATCGGTGAAGGCGGTGGTCGAAAGCGCGCCCTCGGCGTAAATGTCGCCAGTATGCTTGCCATCGGTCAGCGCGCTGCGAACCGCCCCTTCGATGCGCCGGGCGGCCTCGGGCTGGCACCAGTGATAGCGCAGCAGCAGCGCCACGCTCAGGATCGTCGCGGTCGGGTTGGCGATGTTGAGTCCGGCGATATCAGGGGCGCAGCCATGCACCGGCTCGGCAATGGCTACGTCGTCGCCCATGCTGAGGGAAGGCGCGAGGCCCAGCCCGCCACCCCAGGCCGCCGCCATGTCGGACAGAATATCGCCGTACTGGTTCGGGGTGAGCAGCACGTCGAAGCGCAGCGGGTCCTTGACCATCCAGTAGGCCGCGGTATCCACCAGCAGTTCGTCGGTTGCGACATCGGGATATTCGGCGGCGATTTCCAGCGCCACACGCCGGAACAGGCCATCAGTTTGAACCAGCACGCTGGCCTTGTGGACAATCGTGACGCGTTCGCGGGCCGAAGCGCGGGCGATTTCGTAGGTCTTGCGGGCGACGCGGGCCGTCGCTGCACGCGTGATGACCTTTTCGGAAATGCCGATTTCGCCGTTCTGCTCGGTATGCTCATGGCCGATGTACAGGTCTTCGGTGTTCTCGCGCACGACGATCAGATCCACGTCCTTGCGCGCCGCCGGCACGGGCAGAAAGCGCGTGGGGCGCAGATTGGCATAGCACGCCAGTTCGCGGCGCAGACGAACGCCGGGCACGCTGTAGCCATCCACACCATACGAAGGGGAAGCGGCCGCGCCATACAGCACCGCGCCGCACTCGCGGGCCAGCGCCAGTGTTTCGGGTGGCAGCGGCGTACCGCGCCGCTGGAACGTTCCCCAGCCAGCCTCGGCCAGATGCACGCGCACTTCCGGCAGAACGGCCTGCAGCACGCGCACCCCGGCAGGAATGACCTCCGGCCCGATGCCATCGCCTTCAATCACGCACAGGTTGTACATGCTTTCCTCTTCCAGTCACATCACCCGTGGCGAGTGAACGTGGACCACTGTAAAAACGTACCGGCAGCGACCGAATGAAATGCACTTAAAGACCATCAGGTCGTGGCCCGGACTGAAAGAGGCGTTTCAATCTGCGTTTAACTGCGGCAATTGTGGCACGAACC
>JAEURB010000036.1 GCA_016788435.1 Anaerolineae bacterium
CGGGCGCATCGCGACGCGCCCCTACACCTCGCCCACATTGCGGCACGCCCTTCACCCCCTCTCGCTTTTCGGAGAGGGGGCTGGGGGGTGAGGTTCGTTTGGGCCAGGGGCTGGGGCGTATCTCTCATGCCAATTGCTCAAACTTCATCAGCCCCTGCTGAATCCGAGTAAGGAATGCGGAAAAGAGCGAGCAGCGCCGACCCTCTCAACAACGCGCTATCTACGGCCGTTTCACGCTGACTCGCACACCTTATGCTGCGCCGCGCCCCACCCTTGGGTATAATTTCGGTTTGTGCCTCACTGTCGGGTCTATTCGTATGTTGTTTGACTTCGAAGCACTGGTCGGCCATCTGTATGTCGTCAAGGGGCGTTCCATCAGCAGCCCGCCACCCGGCGCGCTGGTTGAGGTTGCGCCGCGCAAAGCCGCCCGGGGGCGCGAAACCGACACCTTCTTCGCGCTGGTGCTGTCGTCGGGCGACACCCAGGCCGCCGACGCCTTCTTCGAACAGATGGCGGCCTTCGCGGCCGACCGCTACTTCAACAGCACGGGCAGCGTATCGGCCGGCCTGCGCGACGTGTTCACGCAGATCAACGACAACCTGTACGAGCACAATCAAACCAACCCTAAGCGTTACGAGGCCAGCATCATCGCGGCCGTCCTGCGCGGGTCTGACCTGGTGGTGGCGCGGGTGGGCGCGGCCGTCGCGCTGCTGCGCCACGAAGGACTCACGCAGCCCTTCCCCGCCGAGTTCAGCAACGACGAGGCGCTTTACACCCCGCCGCTCGGCGTGCAGCCCACGCCCGACGTGCGGATGTCTATGTACAAGGCGGCCGCTGGCACGCGCCTGCTGATCAGCGATGCGGCGCTGGCCGATATCGAATACGACCGCCTGCTGGCCACGCTCACCCGCCCCGACATCGGGGAATCGCTGGTTAACCTGAAAGATATGGTCGTCGGCAGCCTGTCGGCCATGCTCGTCGAGTTTGTGCCGCCCGATGCCCCCTCCACACTGCCCGTTCGTGAGGCCGATACCAATAAGGTGGATGCCGCGCCGGTGGTGCAGACACCGTCCGCGCCACAAACGCCGGGTGGGCCGCGCCTGTCCGACGCGCGCGGCGAAACCATGCGCAATGTGATGGGTACGGCCGCCCTGGGCGCGGCCCGCGTCGCTGAAGGCATGAGCCATACGATTGACCGCGTAGCCCCCGAAGGCGCCGATGGCCGCCGCAGTCTGCTTTCGAACCGGGGAGCGGCCGCGATCGCCATTCTCGTCCCCATCGCCGTCGTGGTGCTGGTCATCCTGTTCTGGGTCAGCGGCACCGGCCAGAGCGAGTTCGACCTGTGCTTTAACGAGGCCGAGAAAGCAGCCGAACTGGCGCGCAGTGTCGCCCCGGCCGACATGCAGGGCACACTGGCAGCCTGGAACGCAGTGCAGGCGGTGGCCCGGCGCTGCGAACAATTGCGCAGTGGCGACCCACAGCTTGCCCTGCTCGTCAGCGAGTCGCAGACGGTAATTGACGCGCTGCTGGCCATCGAGCGCCGCTCGACCACCATCGTGGACGCCCTGCCCAGCGCCACGCTCACCCAAATCGTGCTGCAAACCGATGACCTGTATGTGCTGGATAACGCCAACGATCAGGTCTATCGTATGACCCTGACGCCGGAAGGCAATGCCATCGTTGCGGGCAGCCGCCAGCCGGTTCAGGCCATGCGGCGCGGCGGAATCGTGGATCAGTTCACGGTGGGCGACCTGATTGACATCGCCTGGGCCGATGATGGCGCAGGGCTGCGGCAGGACAGCGTGATCACCGCGCTCGACGAAAATGGTGTACTGGTGGACTGCCCGCCTCGCTTCCTGCAAAACTGCGCTGCCCAGCAAATCAATACCAGTACCTGGGTTGACCCGATTGCCATGTCCTACTGGCAGGGTCGCCTGTACGTACTCGACCCGGCCGCCAATCAGGTTTGGCGCTACGATCCGTCCAGCGGCGTCTTCCCCAACGCCCCGCTCGAATATTTCGTCGGCTCGGCCCGCCCGGATATCAGCCAGGCGGTGGACTTCGCCATTGATACGCCCGGCGCGCTCTATATCCTGTATTCCGACGGTGCGATGCTCAAGTTTAATGGCGGCGAGCGCGTACCGTTCGCCTATTCGAACTTCCCCGAAGCCCAGCCGATGGCCTCGACCAACAGCCTGTTCCTGAACGCTAGCCCCACCGACCTGATGCTCTATATCACGTCACGGCAGGCGCGCACGATTTACCAAACGACGCACGCCGGCACCTTCGCGGCCAGCTACCAGCCCGAAAACGATGAGCTGTTCGCCGCGCTCAATAATGCCGTCGCCGATGCCAACCGCGACATGATCTACGCGCTTTCCGGCAACAGCATCATCGCGCTGGAACGCGGGCGCTAGGAAGAGTAGTTGAGAGTAAAGAGTTGAAAGTTGCAAGGCACGCCTGAGCCTGAGACCTTCAGCCTCAGGCGGCAAACACACCTCTCGCTCGGCTTGTGGGTCATGCATAGCGACGCGACGGTGATGAGCGGCGCTAGGCCTGTTCTGCGTTGATCACGCGGAAGACGGGGATGTCTGGCGCGATGCGCTCGAAGTCGGCCAGCGGCGCGTGCCTATCCACCGGGATGTGCGGCCGCGCGCCCGGCGCATGCTTCAGGTATTCCTTGATGATCGGCGCGCGCTGCGCCACCGGCACGTCCTCCAGCACGACTCGCTCACGGCCGCTCGTGTAAATGACCGCCTCGTTGTTGGCTGCGCGCAGGTTCTTGATCCACTGCACATCGCCGCCGAGCATCGAGACGAGATAGCGTTCGCCGTTGATCTTCACCATGACCATCGGCTGCGAAATCGTCTTGCCCGACTTGCGCCCGGTCACTTCGAGGTTCACCATCCAGCGCGAGGTGAGGCCCAGCGCGTTCGTCCACGTACTGAAGCGGTTCATGGCCTTCGCCACTGCGTTCGGGCGTCCGCCTTTATACATCCAGCGCAAAACACGGTCATTGAGCGTCATGACGGGGCCTTTTCGCCTCCGCGCGTTCTACCCGTGTTTACGCGCGAATGCCGCTGCCGGTTGCAACCGGCCATCGCCCAGCGACTGCACGTAAATGCACAGCGGCCAGTCAATCGCCACGTCGGCCACGCTCAGGTCGAGGTCTTCGATGGTCACCGGCGCGTTGCGCACGATGACGAAGGGCGTCGCCTCGTCGCGCTCGCCCATCACCAGTTGGGCCGCCGCGCAAATCTGGTCGGCGATGCCGCGCTGGGTGACGATCATCGGGTTACCGAACAGGTCGGCCTTGCCGCGCTCGTCCTGAATCGGCCGGAAGCCAGCCGTCGCCAGCGCCACGCCGGTTGTGCCGAGCCGCCCCGGCATCAGCCACGAGTCGGTGAGGATCACGCCGGTATCGGCCCCCAGCCGTTCGCGCACCGCCCGGCGCAGGCTGGCCGCCGAGGCATACGGGTCAGCGGGGAACAGCACGGCGTAGCCACCAGGGATATTCGAGCGGTCAATACCGGCGTTGGGCGAGAGAATGCCGTCCTTGAATGTCAGCAGAAAGCCGGGGATGCCGCCGAAAATGTGATCGGCTTCCTGCACCACCAACTGGGCGATGCGCGGGTTCATCTGATACTGTTCGGCCAGCGCCGCCGCTTCCGGGCTGATGACGAGTTCATCGAGCGCGACCACGCGGCCCTCGGCAATCGCCGCGTACTTGCTGGAAACGGCCAGCACATCGCCATCCAGCAGCGATTCGCCCGCTGCATCCAGCGCACCCACCAGAGTTTGCGCCAGGTCGAAAGACGCGCACTGCACCGGCGCGGCGACGGGCATCGCCATCAGCGGCCTGCGTGGATTACCGTTGTGAGACGCCATGAAAACACCATCCGCCTGCTCGAACGAAACAGGCGGATAGCGTATCAGCGGGGATTACCGATAACCAGAGCGCGTTCCTCAGCCCGGCTGCCCGACTGGACAATCTGCACGGCACGTTTCCGGGTTTTCGCCGGCGTCCTTGTCGCAATAGCCGTCACCGCACGGGTCGGGGCAGGTGCCGCAATCACCGCAGCAGGTGATCGCCTCGTCGGCCTCGCACCAGCTATCGCCGCAAACCGGCACTTTGGTACCCTGCGGAACGACGGTGGAGACTGGCTCCGGCGTTGCCGTCGGGCGGAACGGGCAGTCAATCCGGCAGGATTCGTAAGATTCGAACGGGCCACACACGCCGTTACCGCAGATATCGCAGTCGCCAGGGCATGAATACTCGTTCTCCCAGCCCTCGCACTTGCCGTTGCCGCACTGCGGAACAGCCGTTGGCGCGGGTGTGAAAGGCGGCAGTTCAACCGGTGTGGACATCACATTGGCGGCGGCGGCCTCGCAGATCGCGCTTTCGAGCTGGCAGGAAACGGTCAGCGTCAGCGGCTCAATGGCGCTGAACTCATCGGGCGGGGCGAGCAGCACTTCGTAGCCGCCGCTGCCGGCCGGCACCACCAGCGCCGCGCCGGTCACGTTCGACACGCGCAGGCGGCCGACGGGGTCGCCCTGGGCGCGGCGTACGTACGAGCCGAGGCTGAGCGCGTCGGCTCCCTGGCCCTGCAGCGCCACCATCGTCGCGCAGTTGGGCTGCGCCTCGAAGGTGTAGCGTAGCAGCGGGCTGTCGAGGCCCTGCAACTGTTCCGGCTCGACGACGACCGGCACTTCGAACGGTAGCTCAATCGGGTCGGTGGCGGCCTTGCCCACCAGCCGCACCATGAACGCACCCGCCTGCCCGTCTTCGCTGCCGACGAAGGCCTGATACGCGCCGCTTTCGCTTGCGATCAGCGACAGAACGGCGTCATTGGCCTTGAACGCGCCCGGGCTGTCTTTGGCTAGGCCGATCAACTGCTGCGACGGCGAAACGAGGTAAATCTCCGGGTTGAAGTTGAAGCTGACGCCGGTTACCTGGACTGCTAGCTCGTCTCCTTCCTCAGCCATGAACTGGTAGAGCAGGAAGGGTGAAGACTGGCCGACATCGCCCTGCAGCGCGTCGCCGTAAGTCATTTCGCCGCCGGGCTGCACCATCAGCAATCCGGCCGGCGTGACCGCGGGCAGGAGTGCATTAGCCGCCTGCGGTGCTGCGGTGCAGGCTGGCTGCTCGGCAGCGCAGGCCGTCGTCAGGACGATCTGCCCATCGGCCGAGCCATCAAGCGGGATGATTTCGGCCACGTACTGTCCGCTGTCCGCTTCGACGGTGAGCCGTTTCTCCTCTGGCCCCGCGCCGAACTCGGCGATCAGCGCCCCGCTGTCATCCGACACCTGAACCAGCGCGCGGAAGTCAGGGCCGCCGTCGGGCGTAATGACCAGCACCGTCGGGCAATCCGAACGGGCGGCGAACTGCAGGCGCAGCGGGCCGTTGGCCGCGCTCACTGGCGCAGGCACGGCCACGCCGCCGGGCAGCAGCGCCGTCGAGCCAGCGGGCGCTTGATTGAACTGGAGCAGGAAGTCGCCCGCCGACTCGTTTTCGCCGGCCACAACCACCTCATACGCACCGCCTTCGGGGGCGTCGAACCACAGCGCGCTGTCGCCCGGCTCAAGGCTCCAGGCGTCATCAAAGCCGGTCAGGAGTTCGGCCCCGTCTGGCCCGCGCACGGTCGTCATCGGGTCCA
>JAEURB010000037.1 GCA_016788435.1 Anaerolineae bacterium
GTGCTGGCGCTCGATGCGGAGAACGTGAAAGCCCATCTCAGGCTGTGCGAGCTTTCCAGCCTGCTGCGCGAGACAGAAGCGGCGGTGCGTTACTGCTCGGCCGTGACCGGGCTGGCCCCGACGTGGGCAGATGGCTGGTACCGGCTAGGCCGCGAGTACTTCCTGCAAGGGGAGTTCGGCAGCGCCCAGCAGGCTCTGCACCAGTGTTCGACGCTGCAGGTGGCGCAGAATGTGCCTGCTTCCGAGCGCCGCTTCGAGTGCTGGTATCTGCAGGGGCAGGCCGCCGAGATAGTGGGCGATTGCCCGGCGCTGGTGGCGACTTACAACGAATTCAGGGCGATGGCGGTGGACCCGGCGGTGACGCAAACCTGGACCTATCCGCCGGAAGGGCCGCCTACCTGCCGGCCCGGGGCAGCGCATTGAGGGAAAGCGAAAGCCGCCAGTGAGACGCTGGTGGATTGTTCCATATCAGGCTGATGAGGGCGATCAGGCGTCTGGAGGGGTCTCACCAGTGGCGGGTGGGGCCTCGGCAGCGGCCGCCACAGAAGGCGCGGGTGCTGGCCCGGTTGTGAGGCTGTCTGACGCAGCAGCCTCGTCCTCGTCGCTGTCTTCCCAGCTAATGATCCAGATGCACAGCCCTGCCACCAGAATGACCGCCCCGATCAGGGCGATCCACTGGCCGATGAGCAGGCCGACATCGCGGGCTTCGATCACCAGCAGAATGATCATCCCGGCCGATAGCACGATCCATGCCGCGAGGCGTGGATGGACGGAAGCCCAGCGTACCGGGGCAAGATTTTTGAGGGTCTTCATCAAGCGTTTCCCTCTCCGCTTGTAGAGTACGACCAGTATAGCCGCGCCGGGCCCGCCTGCGAAGTCCTGTTCAGGCTAGATGGGCTTAAGCACGCGGTCGGCACGCAGCTGTTTCATCAGGCCCAGCCCGTCGGCGCTGAGCAGCTCGCGGGCCGCCTCACGCCAGGCCGGGAAGCGGATCTCCTCGATGCGCAGCGGGCCGTAGCCTGTGTTACGCAGCGATTCGGCCACATCGCGGGGTGAGGTGGCGGGCAACAGGACGAAAGCCACCTCGCTCTGCAGTTCACGCGAGGCCTCCTCAATCGCGGCGGCCAGCGCCTCAATCACCTGATCGCGCGGAACAGCGGGGTCGGCATACAACTCATCCACGCGGGTGATCAGGTTTTCGACCTGCCAGCCAGCCACGCCCACCAGTCTTCCGCGCTCATCATGGGCGAGCAGATAACTCTTCTGACCGAAGGCCAGCATGACGGTCATGCGGTCGGTCGGTCTGCCTTGCATCCGGCTGACGAAGGCGGCGATCTGATCGGCATTGCCCGGCATCCCGCGCCGCACGGTGAGGTTCAGCTGCGGCGTGCCACCGCCGGCCAGCGGAGACGTTTTCCGGGTGTCGCTCAAGGGCGCGGTCACTGGCCTGGCGACTTCACGAGCGGCGGCCACCGCAGCCGGACCGGCCGCGCGCTGCACGCCGCCCCAGGCAATCTGCACTTGCCGCCAGGTATCCTCGACGCTGGCGTCGTTGGCAATGACGATGTTAGCTCGCGCCAGCTTGTCGCCCTGCGGCGATTGCAGCGCGATTCGTTTGCGCGCCTCTTCTTCGGTCATACGCCGCTTTTCCACCAAGCGGCGAATCTGGGTATCCTGCGTGGCATGAACGACCCAAATTGTGTCGCACAGCTTAACGAGCGGGCTTTCCAGCAACTTAATGGCCTCGATGACGACGACGGGCTGGCGGGCGCGGGTGGCCAGCGACACCGCCGCCTGGCGCACGACCGGATGAACGATGGCCTCCAGCTTGCCCAGCGCGCGCGGGCTGTTGAAGACGATCATGCCAAGCATGGCCCGGTTGACCGTCAGATCATCATCCAGCACGATGCGGCCGAACATCTCGACCACCGGCGCGTAGGCGGGCGCGCCGGGCGCCATTGCCTGGTGCGACAGGTTGTCGGCGTCAATCGTGTAGGCCCCAAGGTGCTGCAGCATCTGGCGGACGACGCTTTTACCGGTTGCAATGTTGCCGGTGAGGCCGATGACGTACTTGTCACCGATCATCAGTTGCCTTTCAATTGAGAGTTCACGTGAAGAACAGCAGGCCAACGGCCTAACCATTAAGGCCCACAATGGTTAGATTGTAGCGCACTTTCTCCGGCCATCGTAAAGCCGCAGGCAGGGTTGTTGCAAAGTCAGGCAAGTAGCCCCAACAAGGTGGCTTCAGCCTCTTGCTTGAGGCGGCAACGGGCTGAAAGGCTTGTCCGACATTGAAATTGCCAGTTTATCCCGTGACACAGCGCGATAGGCCGCACCAAAGGCAAGAATTGACGGTTTTGGGTCGAGAACTTGGTCTGAAAGGGGCTTTGACAGCGCACTCTTGCCCGGTTCTGACCCAGTTTCTCTCTCAAAATGGCACAATTCTATTGTCCGACAAGCCTTGAAGCCCGCTGTTGCGTTCCTCTTTCCCCTATGACTTTGCAACAGCCCTGGCCTGCTTCCTCCGCCTGCTTGCCGCGCAACTCAGAGGCGGTTAAGATCAGGGCATGGGAACCTTTACCGTATGAACTCCCTCTATCTGAGCCATCATCCAGCGGCCAGCAGGGCCTTCGCGCTTGCGGTATTCCGTGACCTGCGCGCGCGGGGCATTGATGCGCGGCTGGCCGTGGATGCTGACGAAGCGGCGGCGCTGGCGCTGGCCCGCAGCGCCGCCGTGCTGGTTTGTATCGTCACGCCGGCCGCCGCACCGCACCTGACGAAAGGCGGCCAGCAGGCCAACGAGATTTTGCAGGCGCTGGAGGATGGGCAGCCGGTTTTAGGTCTGTTCGCCTATGGCGCTGCACCGGGCGACACTGCGCTGCGGGCCGCGCCCGAGGCGGTTCGGGCCGCGCTGCAAGCCACGCCGGTCATCACGCCGCCGCTGACCGATGAAGATGCGCTCGAAGCCGGCCTCGACTACCTGCACGGGCAACTGACCGTCCTGTTTGAAAACAGCGCCGAACACGACAGCCCACCCGCCGCCAACGAAGCCGGGTCGGCGCAGCGCTTGCTGCGAATGGCCGCGCCGAATCACAACTCGCTGCTGGCCGAAGCCTGGTACAACCGCGCCCTCACCGCATCGAACACGGCCGTGAGGCTTGATGCGCTGAACCATGTACTCGAACTCAATCCGGGTTTGGCCGAGGCCAGCTTTCAGCGCGGTACGCTGCGCCTGCGCGCCGGTGATGCCAACGGAGCGCGAGATGACTTCGACGCGGCGGCCGCTTCGCTCGACAGCGCACGGCTGTGGCTGCTGCGCGGTCAGGCGCGCCGTCAAACGGGCGACCTGGCAGGCGCTGCAGAGGACTTCGGGCGGGTTATCGAACACGATGCGGAGCAGACGACGGCCTGGATTGGCCGGGGGCTGTGCCGCCGGTCGCTCGCCGACCTGGCTGGCGCGCTCAGCGACTTCGACGCGGCGCTCCGCCTTGGCCCGGCATCCGCCTCGCTGCACATCAACCGGGGGCTGACACACAAGGCGCTGGCGCAGGGCCACCCCTCGAACGAAGCGCGCCCGTACCTCGAAGCTGCCCGCGCCGACTATGACGCGGCCCTGGTACTCGAACCCGGCTCGGCCGTCGCGCTCAACAACCGGGGTGTGGTGCGGCTGCAGCTTGGAGACGTGCCGGGCGCGATTAGTGACCTCGATGCGGCGCTCGCACGTGACCCGGCCTATGAGAGCGCGCGCCGCAACCGAACGGCAGCCGAAGCAGCCTTGCGCAGCGCGGCCGCCGCTGAAGACCGTGCCGCCGCCGAAACCCGCGTCAGCCTGGCGCTGGGGCTGGCTGCAAGCGGGTTGTTCGATAACGCATTGGAGGCACTGGCCGAGGCCCTGGAACTCGACCCGAATTCGGCCGCCGCCTATC
Source organism: Anaerolineae bacterium (assembly GCA_016788435.1). Classification (GTDB taxonomy): domain Bacteria; phylum Chloroflexota; class Anaerolineae; order Aggregatilineales; family Phototrophicaceae; genus Flexifilum. The sequence goes on from JAEURB010000037.1 coordinate 3,927, forward strand.
ATGCCCGCGCCCGCCTGCGCGCTGCCCAGGGTGATACCGAAGCGGCTCTCGAAGATTTCACCCGCACGCTGGAACTGGAACCCGACAGCGCCCTCGCCTTTGCTGACCGTGGCGAGCTGTACCTGGCGACCAGCCAGCTCGACAAAGCCGCCCGCGACTTCAGCCGGGCGATACGTGCTGCACCGGATAACGCGCACTACCAGTTCCGCCGTGGGCTGGTGCGTTCGGAGGCTGGTGACCACGCCCGCGCGATTGAGGACTTCAGCGGCGCGATTGAGCGCGGCGGGCCACTGGGCGCCGCCTACTATTACCGGGGGATAGCGCACGCGGCCCTGGGCGAATTCGACGCCGCCATTGCCGACTATAATGCCGCGCTGGCGTTCGACCCGGATATGGCCGAGGCCTATCTCAACCGGGGACTGGCGCGCGCGGCTCACAGTGGCAGCGCGTCACGGCGCGCCGCCATCGAGGACCTCAAACTCTACCTGGTGCAATCGTCCGGCGATGATCGCGCCGAGGTCGAACGCATTCTCCGCAAGCTGGAAAGCAAGCGCTGAGGATATGCTGTCTGGCAGGCCGCCCGGCCGTGCATTACACTGGGCGCACTATGAACGCCGGGCGAGAACATTGTCATGAAGCATGAAGCCAGGCGGGGGTTCGCCGCACAACTGGCCGCCATCCCCAGCGTGCGCTCGTGCCTGATTGACCGAGAAGCCGATTTCGTGGTGCGAACGTGGAGCGCTACGATCACCCACCTTATCGTCCTCGACGAACTCATCAAGCCACGCCACATTCGCAAGATTATCGGGGAGAACAGCCGCGTCGGGGTCGGCACGCTGTTCCTGCTGCATGAGCCGCTGGCGCCGCCGGACAGCCTGAAACTGGAGCCGCCGGAAACACTGCTCGCCCTGCACACCCTGCACAGAGATAAGGTATATACCTACAGCGAAAGCGCTGGCAACCTGCTCATCGGCCAGGTGCATTTTCGCTCGTATGGACGAATGCACGAGTATGAGATGTGGCATGGCCCGGCGGTGATTCCGCACAACCTGCCCTGTTTTCGCGTGTGGGTGAAAACGCCAGCCAGCGTGAAGGGGGACTGGTTGATGGCGACGTTCGGCTCGGATACGTTCTGGACGGACGCCGACTACGCACTGGGCCGCGAAGCGATGCGCCGCCAGCAGCGCGGCGGTTTCACCCAGCGCGCGGCCTGGAGCGACGCAGGCTGGAAAGACGAACCGCTTGTGAGTGAGGAGACCGCCCCGCCGCGCGTGAGGGTTGGAATGGCTACCCGCCTGACACGCCTCGAAAACAGTTACGCACGGCTGGGGTTGCGCGGTGGAGCGACGAGCGACGAAGTGAAGAATGCCTATCGCCGCCTCGCCCGTGAGCTGCACCCCGACGTGAGCGCGCTACCCAAAGAC
>JAEURB010000049.1 GCA_016788435.1 Anaerolineae bacterium
GAACAGGGCAGCCAGCGGGGCGGCCAGCAGCGCCAGCAGAATGAACAGGGGGATTTCCTGTACGCCGCCGAGTGCATAGGCCCGGATGCCTAGTTCCGGGCCGCCCGCTTCAACGGCCTTCGTGAACACCGATGAAATGACCGAGGCCAGTACGACCACGCCAAATGAGCCGGTCGAGAAATCGCCCAGCACAGCTTCCAGCGCAAAGAACACCCCCGCAATCGGTGCACCGAAAGCCGAGGCGATACCTCCCGCCGCACCCGCTGCTACCAGCAGCCGCACGCGCTCATCCGAGAGATGCAGCCTTTGGCCGAACATCGAGCCGAGGTTGGCGCCAATTTGCACGCTTGGGTCTTCCGGACCTACCGACGCGCCCGCGCCAATTGAGAAGGCCGCCAGCCCCGCCTTGATCGGCATACGGCGGTAGGGCAGCCTTCCGCCCGCCAGCGCCGTGGACTCGATGATGCCTGCCACGCCGTGATGCCGTTCAGCGCCCACAAACCGGCGCATCATCCAGCCCACGATCAGGCCGGCCAGCGCCAGAATCGGCACAATGGCCCACGCACCCAGCAGCGGCGCAAGCCATTCGGCCAGCCCATCACGGTAGAATCGTACGAAGAACTCGATTCCCTCCCGGAAGAGCCATACACCGGCGCCGGTGGTCAGGCCCACGGCCACGGCCAAACCCAGCAGGATGACATTTTCCGATGGGGGCCACCCGCCCGGCCACCAGCGTTGCCAATCGAAGATGCGCATTTTTCGCAGTGAATTGATGAACGAGTGGCGCCCATTATAGGCCCGATTGGATCATCGGATTTAACAATCGGGTGTTAGAATGTGGCCGCAGTATTCCTTACTCGGGAAGGGCTCAAGGAGACAGAAACATGCGTAAGGCAGTGGTGCTGTTGGTTGGGCTGGCGATCCTCGTACTCGCCGGTGGTGTGGTGACGGCTCAGGATGATCTGGCGTCGGTGGACCCGAACGGCCAGACGATTGTGTACTGGCACCAGTTCTCGGGCGCGCAGCTCGAAACGATGACGGCGCTGGTGGAAAACTTCAATGCCACCAACGAATGGGGAATTACGGTCGAGGCGCTCGCGCAGGGCAGTTACAACGATATCCGCGAGCTGATGAACTCGGCCATCATCTCGGGCGAAACGCCCAACCTCGTCGCAGGCTATGCCAACGACGCGGCCAGCTATTTCCTCGATGGCGGCGCGGCCGATATCCATCCCTACCTCAATGACGCCACGTGGGGCCTGACGGCCGACCAATTGGCCGACTTCAATACCCCGCTGCTCGACTTCAACACGCTGGTGGGCGACCCGTTCGCGGGCGAACTGCTGGCCTTCCCGCATCAGGCGTCGGCGCAGGCTTTCCTCGCCAACACAACGCTGCTCGCCGAACTGGGCTTTGACGAAGTGCCGCGTTCGACCGAAGACTTTATGGCTGCAGCCTGCGCTTCGGCCGCTTCGACCACCGCCGACGGCACGCCGCGCTATGGCTTCCCGATTGTCGCCGATGCCTCGGCCTTCGAGGGGTGGGTGGCGGCGCAGGGCGGCGTGATTTTCGACGGCGCGGAATATCATTTCGACAGCCCGGAAGCGATTGCCGTGCTGCAGATGTTCAAGGATCTGTACGACCAGGGCTGCGGCTATCTGCCCGCCGAGCGCTTCTCCGAGCAGATTGACTTCGCGCTCGGCCTGACGCCGTTTTACGTTTCCAGCACCGCCGGCTTCACCTTCGTGCTGGCGGCCAATGCGGACAATGGCTTCACCGGCGAGTGGACGGTCAACACCTTCCCGCATGCCGAAGGCAGCGAGGCGCTGCAGGTGTTTGTGCCGAGCATCATCATGGTGCCAGG
>JAEURB010000056.1 GCA_016788435.1 Anaerolineae bacterium
GAGTACGACGGCTGGGCTACGTTCACCGGCCCGCGCACGCTCGATGTGGCGCTCAACGACGGCAAGTCGGAAACGCTCGAATTCAAGCACCTGATCCTCGCCGCGGGCGCAACCACCCGGCTCATCCCCGGTACAACGCTCGGTCCGCGCGTCGTCACCTACGAAGAGCAAATCCTCGAAGACAAGCTGCCCAAATCCATCATCATCGCCGGCGCGGGCGCGATTGGCATGGAGTTCGCCTACGTCCATCACAATTTCGGCGTGGACGTGACTATCGTCGAGTTCCTCGACCGGGTGCTGCCGCTGGAAGACGAGGACGTATCGGCCGAACTGGAGAAGCAGTACAAGAAGCTCGGCGTGAAGATTCTCACCAAAACGAAGGTCGAGAACGTCGAAGATACTGGCAAGGGCGTCAAAGTCACGGTCACCGGGCCGGACGGCAAGCCGCAGGTGCTGGAGGCCGAAAAGCTGCTGCAGGCTATCGGCTTCAAGCCGCGCACCGAGGGCTATGGGCTGGAGAAGACCGGTGTCAAGCTCACCGACCGGGGCGCGATTGACATCAATGAAAAGATGCAGACCAACGTGCCGCATATCTACGCCGTTGGTGACGTCACCGCCAGGCTGATGCTGGCCCACGTGGCCGAGGCGATGGGCGTGATCGCCGCCGAGCACATCGCCAGCCACCCCACCATCGAGCTGGAATACCCGATGATGCCGCGCGCCACCTACAGCCAGCCGCAGGTCGCCAGCTTCGGCTACACCGAGAAGCAGGCCCGCGAACTCGGCTACGAGATCAACGTCGCCAAGTTTCCGTTTATGGCCAACGGCAAAGCGCATGGTTTGGGCGAGACGGTTGGTTTCGTCAAGCTGATCAGCGACAAGAAGTACGGTGAAATGCTCGGCGCGCACCTGATCGGCCCCGATGTGACCGAACTGCTGCCCGAACTGACGCTGGCCCGTTACGCCGAACTGACGCCGGAGGAAATCGCCCGCAACGTGCACGCGCACCCCACACTGAGCGAGGCGGTCAAGGAAGCGGCGCACGGCCTCGAAGGACATATGATTAACTTCTAGTGCTGAGTGCTGAGTCAAAAGTGGGGCGGCCTGCCAGGTCGCCCCACTTTTGATCAACGATTGTCTTCGTTCTCACGCCGAGGCAGGTCAATCATCGTGCTTCGTAGGGTGCGTTCGCGAACGCACCGCGCCCCACCCGCTTTGCGTCCATCCTGTCTACCATATCTTCGCCCGAAGCAGGCCCGCCCGTGCTACGCTTCAACAGTGCCAGACCGCCGCACGACACGTCAGTTGTCCGCTATTCTGTCCACTTGTCCACTACATTCTTCCCTCAAGTGTCTGTCCACTATTTTGATTCTGTCCACTTGTCCACTCTTTCACAGGTTCGCTAATAACGCCGCCGCCAGTGCGGTTCTCCCCCCTCAGCCTGCTTTTCTCCCCCTCTCCTGTGTTCGGAGAGGGGGCCGGGGCTGACAGGGGTAGGTATTTAATGGACGCGGATGGAACACGTTCGAACCTGGCCCCGGTCACTTCCCATGCATGCACTGTCTTCCCCTCTCCCCGCTTGCGTGGGAGAGGGGATCAAGGGGTGAGGGGTGGCAATCCGGCATCGCCTCTTGCCTGAACCATCAAATACCTACCCCTGTCAGGGGGGCCGGGGGTGAGGTTGCAGGTGAGAGGGGGTCGGGGGCTGGGGGCGAGGTTGCAGTTGAGGCGGGTGAGGGGTTGAACCTGCGACGACCCGCCAAGCGGCCCTACTTCTTCGGCTTGGGTGGGCGCGCGTACAGCCACCAGAAAGTGTCGGCCGGATAGACCGCTTCCAGTTCGGCCGACCAGATGAACGGCGATTTCTCCGTCTGGCGGCGCAGCGCGGCGTCCATCCCGTTGATGCGCTGCGGCAGGTCACCACGCTCCAGGCCGTACTCCTGCATGGCGCGGTCCAATTCGTAGATGATGGTGCGGCGCAGCGCTTCGGGCAGCCAGGCGTTGGCGGCCGCGCGCGGGTCGTCGCGCAGGTCTTCGAAGTACTGGCCAAGCGACTTCAGGCGGGAATGCGCTTCGCGTTCCACTTTCTCGTCAAAGTGCGCCCGCCACTTCGAGCGCACGCGGGCGATTTCGTCCTCGATGGCGCTGAGTTCGCCGCGCTGGGCCGGCGTCAGTTCTTCCTCACGGGCGCGCAGGCGGCGCACGCGCATCAGCAGCGCGCCGGTCGTCAGGCTGGGCATGCTGCCGCCGCTGAAAAAGCCGCCGCCCACCGTTCCGTAAATCTGATCGGTCTGGATGTAATGCTCCAGCCCGTCAGCCATCTTCTTCGCTTCGTTCAGGTCACCCGCCAGGCTGTAATTGGTTTCGCCCATTATTCGCTCCTCACCGGCGTGGAGCGCAAGCTGGCCCACGCTGCACGCCATATTTTCGCTTGCTGACTCTCATTATAGACGCATGGCCCTGCGCTATGTCGTCGGCGAGGCGATGTAGATGACGGTCACGCCTTCGCCGCCTTCTCGCGGCGTGGCAATCACCGACTTGCTGATCAGCGCGTGGTCGCGCAGGCGTTCCTGCACCGCCTTGCGCAGCGCCCCTGTGCCTTTGCCGTGGATGATGCGCCCGAATGGCAAGCCGGACAGATAAGCGGCGTCAATGTAGGTGTCCAGCTTTTCCAGCGCGTCTTCCACCCGCTCCCCGCGCAGGTCAAGTTCGAGGCCGGGCGACGCCATGCGCGGGGTGGTGATTTCCGGCGCTTTCTCGTACGCGCTGCCATGCTTGCGCTTGAGCGTCTTCTTCTCGGCGCGGCTGGGCCGCGTCAGTTCGCTCGGCTTGGCGCGCACCTTGAGCGAGCCGATTTGCACCACGACCTCGCCCTTCTCGACTTCGATGACCGTCCCTTCGGCGCGCAGTGTTTCGACCCACACCGCATCGCCGAGGCGTGGCGCATAGGCGATATCGCCGTCCGGCGCTTCGACGGCGTTCTCCACCGGCGCGTTGATTTGCTTGTCGAGCGAGTCAGCCCCCGTCTGCGCGGCGCGCAGTGCTTCCAGCGGCAGGCTGGCCGCGCGCAAATCACCGCGCAGGCGGCGCATTTCCTTGCCGAAGTCGTCCAGTTCGGCCTGCATCTCGCGCCGCGCGGCGGCGATGATATTGCGCCGTTCGTCCTCGACGCCGCTCACCGGGTCGCGCAGGCCTGCGCGGGCCTGTTCCAGTTCCTCGCGCAAATGGGTGATCTGGTCTTGCTGCTGGCGGATGTCTGCACGGGTGCGATGAATCTCGTCGAGCAGGTCATCAGCGGCCAGGTCTTCGGTCGCCACCATGCTGCGGGCATCGGCGATGATGTCCGGATTGAGGCCGAGGCGGGTGGCAATCGCCAGCGCGTTCGAGCGGCCGGGCAGGCCGATGATCAGGTGGAAGGTGGGTGCGAGCGTCTCCAGGTCGAATTCGACGCTGGCATTGCGCACACCGGGCGTTTCGACGCTGTAGACCTTCAACTCGGGGTGATGCGTCGTCACCATCGTCGTGACGCGTCGGCCGCGCAGGAAGGTGAGGATGGCCCGCGCCAGCGCCGAGCCTTCGCCGGGGTCGGTGCCGGCGCCCAGTTCGTCGAGCAGCACCAGTGACTCGCTGTTCGCCTGTTTGAGTATCCGAATCGTATTCGTCATGTGCGACGAGAAGGTACTGAGCGATTGCTCGATGCTCTGCTCGTCGCCGATATCGGCATGAATGCCGGTGAAGACGCTCAAGCGCGCACTTTCGGCGGGGATTTGCAGGCCCGACTGCGCCATCAGCACGCACAGGCCGGTTGTTTTGAGCGACACAGTCTTGCCGCCGGTGTTCGGGCCGGTGACGACCAGCAGGAACGTTTCCTCGTCGAAGACCACATCAATCGGCACGACCTGGCCCTTGAGCAGCGGATGGCGGGCTGCGATCAGGTCAATCGTGCTGCCGGGGTGGCTCTCGCGCGGTCGAAATGGCACAAGCTGCGGCTGTACGGCCTTGAGCGCCTCGGCATAGTGCGCCTTGGCCAGCACCAGATCGAGGTAAGCCAGCACTTCAACCGTGCGAATGATGCGCTCGGAGTCGTGGGCGACCATCTCGGTCAGCGCGGCCAGAATACGCCGGACTTCCTTCTCCTCGTCCAGTTGGAGTTCGCGCCATTTGTTGTTGAGTTCGACGGTTTCGAGAGGTTCGATGAAGAGAGTTGCGCCGCTGGCCGAAGAGTCGTGAACGATGCCGGGGATCTTGCCCTTGTAGTCGGCCTTGAGGGGGATGACGTAGCGGCCATTCCGCATTGTGAAGAGCGGTTCCTGCAGCACGGTTTGGTTGCCGGGGGCAGTGACCATCCGCTGCAGCTTGGTTTGCAGGCGGTCGAAGGCCACTTTCAGGTCGCGGCGGATGATGGCGAGCTGCGGGCTGGCGCTATCGCGCATTTCGCCCTTTTCGTCGAAGACGCGGCCGATCTCCTCCTGCAGTTCCGAACATTCCTCCGCCTGATTGACGAGGTCGGAGAGCAGGGGATATGGGCCTTTCATGCGGCCGACAGTACGCCGAAGCGTGGTGGCGCGGCGCATGGTCGTGCGGATGTCGAGGAAGACCGATGGCTCGATGACGATACCGCGCAGCGCCAGCGCCGCTGGTTCGCGCACGTCGCGCACGCCGCCCACCGACACGCTCACCTGGTTGGCGAACATGGACAACGCCTCGGCGGTTTCCTGCTGCCAGCCCAGGGCCTCGTCATAATCGGTGGTGGGCCACAAGTCGCGCGCCAGATCTGCGCCACCCGAGAATGTGGTATGCCCCGCCAGTTGAGCGCGGACTTTATGGAATTCGAGGACGTGCAGGGCTTTTTCGTTCATGAGTCATCGGTTGGGAGTTGAAGGTTGAAGGGTGTGACACGCAGGTGAAGCATCGGCGTTTCGCGCACGACCGGATTGTATCAGCGAGCGCAGGGTGTGGGAAGATCGGGTTAATAACAGTTCACGAAGGGTCAGGACGGCGAGGCGGCGAAGATAGCTGGTGACGAATTGCGCGCCAGTTCCAGTTTGCCCGCCCTTCGCCTGACCGGATCTGATTATCCCGCTGGTTTTCCCCTGTTGTGTGGAAGGTTGATTTTGGGCTATTATCTTCTTTGAAGGAAACAACCTTTTCGATCAAGGAGAGGACACATGCGCGCCCTTCTCATGCGGGGAGCTCTGATTGTCGTGGTTTGCCTGGCCCTCGTCGGCGCGGTGAGCGCCCAGGGCGGGGTCTATGTGCCGGCTATAACGGACTTCAGCGCCATTTCCGACCCGTTCACCCTGTCTCAGGTCGAGGCGGGTGATGTCAATGCGGTGCTGAATTGGTTCATCGTGAACGTAACGCCCGGCCAGCGGGTGACGCTCGACCAGTATCGCGGCAATACCTGGGTGTCCCTGATTCCGCAGGGCGAACAACTGGAAGCGGTCGATTCGCTCGAAGTTGCGGTGGTTGACCCACTCAATTTCGCGCCACCCACCTACCGCCTGTCGCTGCTCGATGCGCGCGGCACGGCCCTCGATCAGCGTTTCCTGATCCTGGCCTACGCCCCCGACACCACGCCGCCAACGATTACGGATTTCTCGACGACGACGGCCAGCGTTTCTCTTGATGCGCTGACCGACGGCGACGCCCGCGTAGAAGTGTCGTGGAGCGTGGCGAACCGCCCGCCCCAGTCGCAGATCGTCTTCAATCAGGTGATGGGCCCCAACGACGAAGTCAACGTCGAGCTGTCGCGCCCAAGCTTGTACGTGCCTTCATCCGGCCTCGGCGCGGTTGCACCCAAGGCCCCGCTGAGCGGCAGCACCATCACCCTGCGCCTGTCGCTGATTGCGGTGCCGAGTGGTGACGTGCTGGCCAGCCAGGATATCGTGCTGCCCGTCACCGGCGCTGGCCTGCCCGAACCGCAGACGACGCCGCAGGTACAGCCGCCCGTGCCAACCGCGTCTATCGATCAGACCCCGCAGGTGCAGCCGACGGTTGCTCCCTCTGGCGCAGCGGTCATCACCCTGTTCACCGTCGAGCCGGCCACCGTCGCGGCGGGCGGTAACGTGACGATGACCTGGCAGGTGGAAAACGCGGCCAGCGTGCAAATCTCCGAGGTGCTGCCCAACAGCCTGAGCGGCCTCACCTACGTCCAGCTTCCTGCCAGCGGCCAGGTGAGCGTTCCGCTGCCGGCCGGCGCGGCCACCACCGTGACCTACGTGCTGACGGCCACCGACTCGGCCGGCATGACCACCACGCAGCAGGTCGTCGTCACCATCGGCGGCTAGGCGTCAAACCTTCGTAGTAACCAAAACCCTTCTCCACACGGAGAGGGGTTTTTGCTTGCTGTCAGTGCAGCCAGAAAGTGCCTGGCGGCTAGTTCAGGGCGCTGGTGGCCACCCAAACCGGATTTGCCCCGCATGTTACCCATAAGTGCGTGAAGTCACCGCTCACCTCATAGGTGAACCAGTGTCCGGCTGGAATGTTGAAGCCGGTCGCGGTGCCCGGATCCGCAGCATAGTAGGCCGGTGTGTCATGGTTCAGCGTACTCAATACCGAACCGGCGGGCGCGCCGATATCGCACGAGGTTGCCGATGATGGCAGACAAGGCGAATCACCTGTGAAGTCGAAGATCGTTTGCTGTGGATAACCATTTCCGGCATGACTGTAGAGATGTACGTGAATTGGGTTCCGGGCAGGTGGTATGGCAAATGCGAACGATTCGGTCTGCCCCGTAATGGTGTCTCCAATCGCTCGCGCGTCTGAGAAGGACAGAAGCGTGTTTCCTGCCCCGTCTGTGATAATCAACGTGTAGGCCTCGGCTCCCGCACCTGTGTTATCGCGGTCGAAAAGCACATCGGTGTAGGTGACGGCTATATCAGTACATGAGAAGACATAGCTGATGAGCGTGGATCCACTGATAGCATGAACGATGCCGCCCCCGAAGAGTAGTAGCCCCGAAACCATGAATACGGCCAGCGCTTTGGGGAACATCCGATCCTCCAGTAGGAAATCACGTAAAGCGATAAATTCATTATAGTGTCTCTCTGCATTAAGGAATTGGCATTAGATTGCGATATCTACATACGCCCGCCGCGCTGGAGTGTGGCGAAGCAGCCGGCATCGCAGCCTTGCTGCTGGCTGGCGAAACCCTCACCCCTCGCGGAAAAGCGTCACCGTCGAGCCGAACGTCAGCACGTCGCCGTCACGCAGGGCACGGCCCTTCTCGTTGACCGGCGTACCGTTGACGAATGTACCGTTGGCGCTGCCCAGGTCATAGACGATCCAGGCGCTTTCCACCGATTGCAGCCGCGCATGAGGCCGCGAAACCGACGGATCCTGCAGGCAGATTTCCCAATCGGCCCTCGGACTGGCCCGGCCGATGGTGAGCGTCGGGCGCAACAGCGGGATCGGGCTGCCTTCCTGCGGGCCGTTGGTGACGATCAAGCGTCCGCTGCCCGTTCCGACGACGGCCGTGATGACCGTGCCGTGCTGCGTGGCGTTGACGACATCCTCGACGCTGGCCAGCGCGAAGAAGTGGAGGGCGGGCACGAACAGGCGGATTTCGTCGCCGCTGATCAGCGGGAACGGCTCGTTGATGCGCGCACCGTTGACGAACACGCCGTTTGCGCTGCCTAAATCCGAGACCAGGAAGACGCCGTCGCGGTACTGGATGACGGCGTGCTGGCGCGAAACGTGTTGTTCGTGGATGCAAATATCACTGGTGTCGAGGCGGCCGATGGTAGCCGTCGCGCCTTCCGCCAGCACGAACTCCTGAACGGCGTCCGTCAGCGGGTCGCGCCAGACGATTTTCGCGAGCAGCAGGGGGGAAGCGGACATATGCGGCGCTCGAATCGAAAGCGGAGTTGACTGCCGTCAGTGTAACACGGCACGCCCACGCAGGACGGTTAACGGCTTTCCGGACTGTTCTGAAGGAAATTGAAAGTGTCGAGTTGAAAGCTGAAAGTGAGCGGCAGATTGCTTTGGGTCTCATGTGCACCAGGTGAAGCCAATTTTCACACGCTGCGGGTTTTGAATCCGCAGCGCATCTCCCCGGCCACCTCAGAATCGACTGTCGCCCTTTCAGCCCATGCAGGCGGGGAGCGCATGAGCAGTTGCCCTCTCTCCACTTGCGCGAGAGAGGGGAGGGACGAAGTCCAGGGTGAGGGGGTATCGAAGCACATCGCCGTGCGCCCATGCCATCCCGCCCTCTTGCCGGCAGAAAAAATCGGGTGCATACTATCACTATCTTACAATATGCATTGCAAAGGACTTCTTTCCATCATGGATAGTGACCTGAGCATCGCCCGCCGCGCCCAGCTCAAGCCCGTCTGCGAAATCGCCGGTGAAATGGGCCTGCTGCCCGACGAATACGACCTGTACGGCAGCCCACACGTCGCCAAAATCAACCTGAGCGCCATCGAACGCCTGAAAGACCGCCCGAACGCCAAATATGTGCTGGTGACCGCCATCACGCCCACGCCTTTAGGTGAAGGCAAAACAACAGTGCTGGTGGGGTTGGGGCAGGCCTTTCGTCACATCGGCAAGCGGGCGGTCATCGCCCTGCGCCAGCCCTCGATGGGCCCGACCTTCGGCATCAAAGGCGGCGCGGCCGGCGGCGGCTGGTCGCAGGTGGTGCCGATGGAGACGTTCAACCTGCACCTGACCGGCGATATTCACGCGGTGAGCGCGGCCAATAACCTGCTCGCTGCCATGATTGACAACCGCCTGCTGCGCGGCAATCCGCTCAATATTGACGTGGACAGCATCACCTGGAAGCGCGTGCTGGATGTCAACGACCGCGCCTTGCGTGACATTATCATCGGCTTGGGCGGGCGCGTGGAAGGCGGTGTGCCGCGTCAAACCGGCTTTGATATCGCAGTCGCCAGCGAAGTCATGGCCATCCTCGCCCTCACCACGTCGCTGGAAGACATGCGCGAGCGCTTCGGCCGCATCGTCATCGGCCTGTCGATGGACAAGAAACCGGTGACGGCCGAGCAGATCGGCGCGGCCGGCGCGATGACCGCCCTGATGTCCAGCGCGCTGCGCCCGAACCTGCTGCAAACCATCGAGAACACCCCGGCCATCGTCCATGCCGGGCCGTTCGCCAATATCGCGCACGGTAACAGCAGCGTCCTGGCCGACCAGATTGGCATCAAGACCGGCGATTACCTGCTCACCGAGGCGGGTTTCGGCGCAGATATCGGCGCGGAAAAGTTCTTCAATATCAAGTGCCGCGCCAGCGGCCTGCACCCTGATGCCGCCGTGCTGGTGGTGACCGTGCGCGCGCTCAAAGCGCACAGCGGCCAGTACAAGGTGGTTGCTGGCAAGCCGCTGCCGCCCGCCATGCTCGAAAAGAACGTGGCCGATGTCGAGGCGGGCGCGGCCAACCTGATCAAGCACATCGAGAATGTGGTCAAACACGGCGTGACGCCGGTGGTGGCCATCAACCGCTTCGAAAGCGACTTCCCCGAGGAGATTGAGGCCATCCGCGAGATCGCGATTTCGGCAGGCGCGCTGGGTGCAGCCGAAGCGCGCGTGCACAGCGAGGGCGGCCGGGGCGGCGCGTGCCTGGCCGAACTGGTCGAGCAGGCGGCCCACGAGCCAAGCACCTTCAAGCCGTTGTACGACCTCGATCAGCCGTTGAAGGCCAAGATCGAGACGATTGCGAAGGAGGTCTACGGCGCGGGCGCGGTGACCTACGAGCCGCTGGCCGACAAGCAGCTCCGTGATTACGAGGCCAACGGCTTCGGCAAGCTGCCAATCTGCATGGCGAAGACGCATCTCAGCCTGAGCCACGACCCGGCTCTGAAGGGCGCGCCGCGCGGCTTTACGGTCTCGGTCCGCGAGGCGCGGGCCAGTGTGGGCGCGGGCTTCATCTACCCGATCCTCGGCGATATGCGCACCATGCCCGGTCTGCCCGACCACCCCGCCGCCGAACTGGTGGATGTGGATGAGAATGGCGAGATTGTCGGGCTGTTCTAGGGGAAGTTGAAAGTTCAAGATTGAAGTTGAGGGGCATGCCTGACGGGTGCGCCCCTCATCTGATCTCCTTTGCGTTCTTCGTGTTGCGATTTTCCCTGCCCCCTGTCTGACGCCTCCCCTGCGCCTGTTGGTTGGCGGTCAACAAATAGCCTAAAGTAGGTTACGATTCGCCATCATCCGATGAGATGCCGCAGGTTGGAGGGCGTGATGAATCGAACCAAATCGTGGGGGCTGCTGCTGGTGCTGGCGCTGCTGGTTCTGGGACTGGGGGCCTTTCCCGCCGCCGCGCAACCAGAGCACCCGGATGTCGTCATCACCGAACCGGCGGCCATGTCCACCATCAGCGGCATCGTCACCGTCACCGGCACGGTCAATCCGCCCAATCTCAGCTTCTACTACCTCGAAGTCGCATCCTTCCTGGCCGACCCGGCGAGCGCGGTTTGGACGCCCGTCACGCTGCCCGCCAATACGCCGGTCACCAACGGCCCCATCGCCCAGTGGAACACGGCCATGACGCCCGACGACACTTACGCGCTGCGTTTGCACGCCTTCATGACCGACGGCACGGAAGCGGCATTCCTTCAGCGCCCGCTTCGCGTGGCCAACGCCGGCGCGCCCGCCGTGCAGCCCACGCCCCAGGTACAGGCTACACCCGCCGGTGTACGGCCGATTGACGAAACTCGCTTCGAACTGGGCGTTCAGGTCCAGGTCAGTCACGACCTGATGGACCAGTGGGCGGACGTGGCGGCCAACCAGCTCGGCGTGAACTGGGTCAAGATGCAGGTTCGCTGGGAGAACTTCGAACCGGAGAACGACGTCTTCGACTGGACCGACACCGACCTGTTCATCCCGGCAATGGCCGAGCAGGGCGTCAATGTGCTGGTGAGCGTGGTGACCGCGCCGGATTGGGCGCGCGAGCCGGGCGTGAACGTGCAGCGCCACGGCCCGCCTGCCGACCCGGCGGAGTACGCCGAGTTCGTGAGCGAGCTGGTGGCCCGCTATCCCGGCCAGATCGGCGCGGTGGAAGTGTGGAATGAGCAGAATCTCGACCGCGAATGGACCAGTATCCAGGGCCTGAGCGCATCCGGCTACGTGAACTTGCTGGCCGCCGCCCATGACGCCATCAAGGCGGTGGATCCCGGCATCATCGTCGTCAGCGGCGCGCTGTCCCCGACCGGCCTGAACAATGGTGTGCAGGCGTGGGACGACTTCACGTACATGGATCAGATGATCGCGGCTGGCTTGCTCAATTACGCCGACTGCGTCGGCGCGCACCACAACGGGCTTAACCTCAGCCCGGACTTCGAATGGAACCAGGTGCCCAATGATCCGACGGCGCGCTTCCGTGGCCCATTCGATAACCCGCACCATAGCTGGAGTTTCCGCAGCACGCTGCAAGGCTATGCGCAGCGCATTCGCAATGCGGGCGGTGACCAGCAGTTGTGCGTGACCGAGTTCGGCTGGCCGAGCGCCACCGGGCTAACGGGTGTGGCCAACGGGCTGGAGTTCTCGTTTGACAATACGCTCGAAGAACAGCGTGACTTTACCGTCAAGGCGCTGGATTTCATGAGCCAAAGCGGGGACGTGCGGCTGGCTTTCCTCTGGAACCTGAACTACGGCCCGCAGGCAGGCTGGGCAGCCGACAACGAGAACGTACCCTGGTCAATCATCGGCCCTGATTTCGTCTTCCGGCCAGTGTTCGACGCGGTGCGCGACTGGAACCGGGCCTTCGAAGGCGAGGCCTGAGGCGCGTCAGCGGCACCGTAGCGGGCGCTCAATCGAACCTCGAATACGCACAGGCCGGCCCAATCGCCGGCCTGTGTGATTCTCCGGGGCGCAGCGCTGGTTCGCGGCTATAATCGCGGAAGAGCGAGTTGAAAGTTGAAGGTTGAAAGTTGAAAGGAAGAAGCAAGCGCCGGTGAGGTGGGAAGTCGGTCAAACCAATGCCCCGAACAGACCTCCTCAAGCTTGCTGTGTGCTTCCACTCCTAACCCCTTTCAACTTTG
>JAEURB010000065.1 GCA_016788435.1 Anaerolineae bacterium
GCCAGCCCTTCCCCAACGGCGTCTACGACTTCACGCTCTTCGTCAACGGCGTCGCTGGTGGCAACGCCCGGCTGGTGGTTGGTGAGCCTTCGCCGCCGGGTGGTGAGTTCAGCGACATCGTATTTGGCCTGCTCGATGAACGGGGTAATGTGCTTGGTAACGGCTTCGTGCTGCCCACTGGTAGCACCGCCAGCGCCCGCTTCCTCTATCGCAATCTGACGGCTGGTACGCCCTGGACGGCCATCTGGTATTTTGATGGCGTCGAAATCCAGCGCACACCTGACGGCACCGTGTGGTTGGAGTCGGACGGTGCGAACGGGGTGAAGACCATCTCGATTCAGGATCCAAACGGCCTGCTGCCCGGCAACTATCGGCTGGAACTGTATCTGGATGGGAGGCTGGCCGCTCTTTCCAATTTCACAATGGCTGGCGCGCAGGCGGCCGATACGTTCGCGCGCATCTTCACCAACCTGCGCTACACGTCGGCTGTAACGCCGCAGGAAGCGCGCACCTCTGCGCCGATCACCAGCTTCACCACTGGCGTTCCGCAGTTCTACAGTCTCTTCGACTGGGAGCAGATCGCCCTCGGAACGCCGTGGCAGGTACAGTGGACAGTGGACGGTGATCTGTTCTACACGCAGTCATCCCCCTGGAACGCACCGGAAACCGGCCAGGGCTTCACCTTCTCGCTTTCTGGCGCGAACGGCATCCCCGATGGAACCTATCGCATCAGCCTGTCCATTAACAATCTGCCCTTCGCAGAGGCCGAGGCGCGCGTTGGTATTGGTCAGTTACCAATTGATACATTTGCCCAGGCTGGCGGCATCGTGCTGCGCGGCCGCGTTGTGGATGCACTGACCGGCGCAGGTGTCCCCGGTGTAGCCGTAATGCTCATCAGTGAAGATTATTCGGTCTCCGAATTCACCCGTGACTGGCTGCAGAGCCAGCTTCACGCCGCTTCAACGACTGACCGCGACGGCCGCTTCGAAATTAACCGGTCACTCAGGCGTAATGCCCTCTACAGCATCGTATTTCTGAAAGATGGGTACGTCCCGGTCTCTGCCGACGGCATTGAAATCACCGCTGAGAACAAACCTGACGACAGCCCGATTGACCTGGTCGTAGAACTCAGCCGGGACACACCTTGAATGGAAAACAGCGGCTTGACGTGCTGGTCATGGCTCGCGGGCTTGCACCAAGCCGTGAAAAGGCCCGCGCGCTGATCATGGCAGGCGAAGTCCTGGTGGATGGCCGGCTGGTGGACAAGCCGGGAACGCCGGTGCGCGCCGAAGCCGCGGTCGAAATCAAGGCGCGGCCGCGTTTCGTGAGCCGTGGTGGCGACAAACTGGCGGCGGCCCTCGCTGCCTTTCCGGTGGATGCCGCCGGGCAAACCTGCGCCGATGTGGGAGCCAGCACTGGCGGCTTTACCGACTGTCTGCTTCAGCACGGCGCGGCCAAGGTTTACGCGATTGACGTCGGTTACGGGCAGATCGCCTATGCACTGCGAACTGATTCTCGCGTCGTCGTCCTCGAACGCACCAATGTCCGTCACCTTCCCCAGCTTGCCGAGCCGGTCTCGCTCGTGGTGATGGACGCCTCGTTCATTTCGCTTCGACTGCTGCTGCCAGTCGTTCAGGGTTGG
This sequence comes from Anaerolineae bacterium, assembly GCA_016788435.1. Classification (GTDB taxonomy): domain Bacteria; phylum Chloroflexota; class Anaerolineae; order Aggregatilineales; family Phototrophicaceae; genus Flexifilum. The sequence goes on from JAEURB010000065.1 coordinate 1,643, forward strand.
CTGCCGCCCGGTTCCGGCAGCGTTATCCCATTGATCAAGCCGCAGTTCGAGGCTGGCCCACAGGACGTCGGCACAGGCGGCGTCGTGCGTAACCCTGCTGTGCATCGCCGCGTGCTGGCCGAGGTACTTCAATTCGCCGCGTCCATCGGCCTCGGCGTGCATGGCCTGATCCGCTCGCCACTCAAAGGCCCGGCCGGGAATATCGAGTTTCTGGCGTGGCTTCGAAGCGATGTTTCCGGCCTAGAAGATGTGACACCGTTGATCGAGGCCGTCGTATAACCGCCTTGCCCCTTCTGCTATACTGAACCGCACATCCTTGTTCGACGACCTGAGAGACGGCATGGACCGCGATCATATCCGCAATTTCTGCATTATCGCGCATATTGACCACGGCAAGAGCACGCTGGCGGACCGTATGCTCCAACTCACCAACACGGTCAGCGACCGCGAAATGCAGGAGCAATTGCTCGATAGTATGGACCTGGAGCGCGAGCGCGGCGTCACCATCAAGGCCTCGGCAGTGCGCATGCGCTATGCCAGCCGCGCCGGCGCCGAGTATGAGATCAACCTGATCGACACTCCCGGCCACGTGGACTTCACCTACGAAGTCAGCCGGGCGCTGCAAGCCTGCGAGGGCGCGGTGCTGGTGGTGGATGCCAGCCAGGGTATCGAGGCGCAAACGCTGGCCAACGTCTATCTGGCGATGGAGCAGGACCTCGAGATTATTCCCGTGCTCAACAAGATTGACCTGCCGTCGGCCCGGCCTGATGACGTGGCGCAGGAAGTCGAGAACCTGCTCGGCTACCCCGCTGAAGATATCGTTCGCATTTCCGCCAAGCAGGGCATCGGTATCGAGGATGTACTGGAAGCGGTCGTAGCGCACGTTCCACCGCCCCGGGGTGCCAGCGAAGCTCCCCTCCGTGCGCTCGTTTTCGACTCGCATTACGACTCGTACAAGGGCGTCGTCGCATACGTTCGCGTGGTGGATGGCGTGCTGAGCCACCGGTCGCAGTTCAAGCTGATGGCCACCGGCGCGGCGTTTGAGCCGGTCGAAATCGGTATCTTCCACCCGAACATGCAGCCAGCCGATTCGCTCTCGGCCGGTGAAGTAGGCTATGTGGCGACCGGCTTCAAGACAGTGCGCGAAGTGCGCGTGGGCGACACCATCACGCTGGCCATCAATGGTGCGCCGGAGATTCTGCCTGGCTACAAGCAAGTCAAGCCGATGGTTTTCGCCGGCATCTACCCGGTGGACAACGACGACTACCCCGCGCTGCGCGACGCGCTGGAGAAACTACAGCTCAACGACGCCTCGCTCGTCTTCGAGCCAGAGAACTCACAGGCGCTCAATTTTGGCTTCCGTTGCGGCTTCCTCGGCCTGTTTCACATGGACATCATTCAAGAGCGGCTGGAGCGCGAGTACGACCTCGACATCCTCGCCACCGCGCCGAGCGTGGAGTATCAACTTGTCATGCGCGATGGCACCGTAAAGGAGATTGACAGCCCGGCCGACATGCCCGACGACCCATCGGTCTTTAGCGAGATCCGCGAACCATGGATGAAGATTCAGATCTTCGCGCCCGAGGAGTTCATCGGCGGGCTGATGGATATGGTCATCAAAAAGCGCGGCGAGTATGTCAACATGGAGTACCTCGACAAATCTCGCGTGATGCTCACCTTCAAGCTCCCGCTGGCTGAGTTGATCATTGATTTCTACGACAAGCTGAAAAGCACGACACGCGGCTATGCCAGCCTCGATTATCACTTCGATGAATACCGGCCAGAAGACCTGGTCAAGCTGGACATTCTGGTGAATGGCGAGCCGGTGGACGCGCTGGCAATGGTCGTGCACCGCGAACACGCCTACCACAAGGGCCAGCGGCTGATCACCAAGCTCAAAGACCTGATCCCGCGCCAGATGTTCGCCGTACCAATTCAGGCCGCCGTCGGCAAGAAAGTCATCTCCCGTGCCGACGTGAAGGCGCTGCGTAAAGACGTGCTCGCCAAGTGTTACGGCGGCGACATCACGCGCAAGAAGAAGCTGCTCGAAAAGCAGAAGAAGGGCAAGCGGCGCATGAAGATGATCGGCTCCGTCGAGGTGCCGCAGGAAGCCTTTATGGCCTTGCTCAGCCTGGACGACGAGGACTAGCCTCCGCCTCCAGCCAATCCATCCCAGTGTTGCCCAGAGGGCCGGGAATCCGGCCTTCTTCGATCAGCCAACCCACCACCCACGGCGCATTCAGCAGCGCAACGGTGGTTACCGTCAACGCCGGTGGACCCATGCCCAGCACAGAGGCTACGCGGCGCACAACCAGCCCAAAGCGCCCGGCGTGATGGACCAGTGGCGGGCTTACTTCGCTGGAGGCGTGCACGATCAGCGCGGCGGGGTGGCCAATGTCGTACGCGCCCACGAAGTCTCTTGCCCCATCCGCGCCACTTCCTCGCGCAATCACCAAAGGAATGCCCGTCTCAAGTGCCACCGCTGTACCGAGCGGAACGCTGCCCGGACCGCACAGCAGCCGGTCAATTCCGTCTAGCTGCCAGGCCAGCCCTTGTGCTACCTGGCGCAGTAGTGCCGGATACGACGCCAGCATGTCGAGGTGGTGCTGGAATGGCCGCGCACCGTCCGCTGTGACGAAGCGCCCGAATTGCAGCAATCCGGCATCGAACAGTTCAAGGGCCAGCGCCCGATCATCCATCACGCCTTAAACTCCTCTACTGCAGCGGCGTGCAAGGCAGCCGCAAAGTCCTCGCGCTGAAACTGGTCGAGGAAATGCTGGCGCGCCAGACGGAACCACAATCCTCCCCACAGCGCCCATCCCTCGTCCAGGTTCAGCCCATCCATCCCGCTTTCCCGGTCAGCCGTCAGCGTCAATCCCGTTACGCCGTAAGCAGCAAAGCCGGCGGCCGTGCCGCAATCAGTCACCGTCGCGGCGTCCGCCCGCAGGGCCTTTTCGCCGATGAACTCCGCGTAATCTGGCCGGGTGAAGGGCCCGTGAATTACAGATAGCATATCAGGCGTTGCCGCGACCAGTGCGACGGCGCGTTCCAGCGCGACAGCCCCAGCTGCACCTAGTGCAAGGAAGGCCGCCAGGTCGAACACATACCCGGCCACCAGATCATTCGTCGCTGCAAACACGGCCCGGCAATAAGGCAGGAACGGATCATCGTACCTCTGGATCGGCGCCGGCATTTCGGCTACGCGCGGCGTTAGCTCAAGCAGCCACGTACTGCGCATATATGCACGTTGCACCCTCTCATGCGCTGTCACGCAGCAGCCTCCACGCCATCGCCCACGCCCATGTCACCAGGAACTGCCCGGCTTCACTCGAATGGCCGCCAAAGCCATAGGAGCGAGAACGAATCTTGCCGCCAAAACAAACGGCCAGCGCCGTCCGCTCCGTGCTGTCGGCCTGGTCGCCAGCATCTCCGGCGCGGCTGATCGTAGCTACGGCCACCGTTTGCCCCGCCTGCGCGCTGAGTTCGCGGGCCGCTGCTTCTGCTATCTCGCGCAGCGTCGCCGTTTCGGAAATCTTCAGCCTTTCACGCGCGGCCGCTTCATCGGCGAGTTGCACCGTTTCGACTGGTATTCCCGCTTGGCTGAGCTGCCCCGCCCGCTCGGCAAGTACCGGCGCGACACCCGCTTCAAGTACGGTCAACCCCGCGCCCGCGTCACGCAGCGCCGCCTGCAGCGCCTCATCGAGTGTATCGCCGTCAGCGCCGAAGACGTACGGGCCGATTCGCTCGCGCAGCACCGCCTCGAACTGCCCGATCATCGCGTCCGCCTCAGCTTCGGTCGCGGCCTTGGCGGTAATTCGCACATCCACCTGCCCGCTGTGTGCCGCCAGCCCAACCGTCGGATTGGATGCCGTCAGCAGGTCTTCCCCAATCTGCTCGTCCAGCACGCTCTCGCCGATGCCGGCCGTCTTGAGGACGCGCGCCTTAATGATGCTTCCGCCTAGCTGGTAATGCTCGCGCAGGTATGGGATGACGCGCTCTTCGAACAGGAACTTCATCTCGCGTGGCACGCCTGGCAGGCTGATCACACAGGTGTCGCCCTCTTCGACGATGAAAGCCGGCGCGGTGCCAACCGGGTTGTCAATGATCAACGCCCCTTTCGGCACATAGGCCTGGCGCGTATTGTTGGCAGTCATCGCCGCGCGGAAGCTGCTGAAGCGGGCGGCAATCGCATCGAGCAGATGAGGATGAAACTCCAGTTCGCGGCCGGCCGCTGCCGCCACGCCCTGCCGGGTCATGTCGTCCACCGTCGGGCCAAGCCCGCCGCAGGTGATGACGATCTGGGCGCGGCCCAGCGCCAGCCGGATCGCTTCGGTGATACGGCCTTCGTTGTCACCAACCGAGGTCATGAAGAACAGGTTGACGCCGAGATTGCGCAGTTGGCGGGCAAGATAAACCGAATTGGTGTCGGTAATCTCGCCAAGCAGGAGTTCCGTACCAATGGCGACGATTTCGGCATTGATCGCGGGTGGAAAAGGCGCTGACATCATAGCTCCGAGTTCTTGCAATTGTTGCGAGAGGCCCTATAATTGCACATGTAAGAAGGGTGACGAGTTTTGCTGGCAATACATTTGGGCATTTTGCATAATCATGTTGAACTTGCCCACACACGCTCGTTGATCAGTTTATCAGGAGGAAAGGCTCGTGGCAGGCATCAGTTTTCGGCATGTTTGGAAACGCTACGGTAATTCGGTGGCTGTCAAGGACCTGAACATTGAAGTAGTGGACGGCGAATTCCTCGTTCTGGTCGGCCCCTCCGGCTGTGGTAAGTCCACCAGCCTGCGAATGCTGGCCGGCCTTGAAGAAATCAGCGACGGCGAAATCGCGATTGGCGACCGTGTCGTCAACAACGTCGCGCCGAAAGACCGCGACGTGGCGATGGTTTTCCAGAGCTACGCGCTGTATCCTCACATGACCGTTTACGACAACATGGCCTTCGGCCTGCGCCTGCGCAAAACGCCGAAAAACGTGATTGACCAGCGCGTGCGCGAAGCCGCCAAGAGTCTCGGTATTGAAGTCCTGCTCGACCGCCGCCCCCGTCAGCTTTCGGGCGGCCAGCGGCAGCGCGTCGCGGTCGGCCGCGCCATCGTCCGTGAGCCTGCCGTCTTCCTGATGGACGAGCCGCTCTCGAACCTCGACGCCAAGCTGCGCGTGGAATCCCGATCGTTCATCAGCAAGCTGCACCAGCGCCTGGGCACGACCTTCGTCTACGTCACCCACGACCAGGTCGAGGCCATGACGATGGGTTCCCGCATCGCCGTCATGAGCGCCGGTGAATTGCAGCAAATTGACACCCCGTTCAACCTGTATCACAACCCGCGCAACCTGTTCGTGGCCGGCTTCATCGGTAGCCCATCCATGAACTTCTTCAATTCCACGCTCAAGGCCGATGAGAGCGGAGCGCTGTTCGTCGAAGGCACCGGTTTCCGTGTGCAGATACCTGCCTCCAAGGTGGAAATGTACAAGGGTTGGGCCGGCAAGCAGGTCGTCTTCGGCATCCGCCCGGAAGACATCCACGACGCGGAGTTCCTGCCCGCCAATATCAGCCCGGACTTCGTGGACGCCCGTGTGGACGTCGTCGAGCAGATGGGCAACGAAATGATCCTGTATCTGGAACTTGACGGGAAGACCTTCATTTCCCGTACCGACCCGCGCACGCGCGCCGTGAATGGCAATACTCTGCGTGTAGCCTTCAATATGGATAACGCGCACCTTTTCGACCGCGACACCGAGCACTCGCTGGCCTTCGACATGAAGACGAGTGATGCCTCAGCCCCAGTCGCAGTCAGCTAGACCAGCCGCACCAATACGCTGAACCGAAGCCGCCTGCCCGCAGCAGGCGGCTTCGGTTTTATATCCGCTACTCACCACAGTCGCCCGGCGTATGAGTATAATGTCCGTGCTCACGACATCAGGAAGGCCGATTTATGCAAATCACGGTCTATGAAGACTCTTCCGCGTTCGACCTGCTTCGGGACGAGTGGAATGCCCTGCTTCAGCGCAGCGCCACCAACGAGATATTCCTGACGTGGGAATGGCAATCCACCTGGTGGGATACGTTCAAGGCTGGTGAGTTACTCATCGTTGCCGTCCGGACTCCGGATGGGCGGCTCGCCGGTATCGCACCCTGGTTCGTGCATCATATCGGCGGCGAGCGCGTATTACGAACGGTTGGCTGTGTCGATGTCACCGACTACGTGGACATCATCGTTGACCAGTACGCGGTCAGCGCGGTCCATATCGCGCTGGCGGATTTTCTGTCCCTGCATCGCGAGCGCTTCGACCGCGTCAACCTGTGCAATATCCCTGAACCTTCGCCCACCACCCAGTTCATGCCAGACCTGCTGCGCGTGCGAGGCTTTGACGCCGACCTCGTGCTGCAAGAGGTTTGCCCGGTCATCCATCTGCCCTCCGACTGGGAGAGTTACCTGAGTATGCTCGACAAGAAGCAGCGGCACGAGATTCGCCGCAAGATTCGCCGCGCCGAGAGCGAAGCGCAACTGGAGTATGTGGCCCTCGACAGCGGCGCTGGTCCATTTGTGCTGGATGACAGCGTGATTGACGAGTTCCTCAGCCTCATGCGAGACAGCCAGCCCGCCAAGGTTGAGTTTCTTGAAGTCGAAGCCAACCGTGTCTTCCTGACCCGAATCCTGCAAACGACGGCCCGCGCTGGATGGCTGCGCCTCAGCTTCCTGCGCTGTGACGGTGAACTGGCCGCCGCCTATGCCGACTTCATCTATTGCGACCACGTCCAGGTCTATAACTCCGGGTTGAGGCCAACCTTGGCCCCACACCTCAGCCTCGGTAACGTCCTGCTGGCCTACAACATTCAGAACGCTATCGAACGCGGCCTGCAGGTCTTCAACTTCTTGCGGGGCAACGAAACTTACAAATACCGGATGGGCGCGGTTGACACGCGAATCTATAAACTGGTCGCTCGCAGCCTGACCACCTGAAAAGCAAACGAGCCAGCCTCGATGGGCTGGCTCGTTTGCAAAGTACGGGGGAGATGCTTCAGCCCCCGTAGGCGTTCGGCGTATCTTGCGCGACACCAGAAACGTACGGCTCAGATGATGCCCCTTCCAGTGCCAGCGCCTGCTCTTCCGAGAGCGTGACCTGTCCCTTGTAGTACAGCACGTTGTTGAAGCCATCGAACAGGTAACGTCGGCTCACCCAACCATACAGGTTATGCTGGAACGCCGCGTCAAACAGGATGGCCGGCGCTTCCAGGTCGATCATCTCGTCAGTCACGTAAACCGGCGCGTACTGATCCAGCGTCGGCATGGCCTTGTCATCGCGTTTGGACTTAAGCTGTGCCTCGGTCAACATTTCCCGGCCCCCGTGCGCTACGGCTTCAGAATAATTGGCATTGTAGCGCGGACGATTGGTCCTGGGCAATCCTTCGCTGCCCGGCGCGCTATAATCGCTGCCACTACCAACAAGGAACAGCCGTGCCTGAATTCACCTTCGCTTCCCCGTTCTCATGGCGCTACGGGAGCGATGAAATGCGCCGCTTGTGGAGCGAAAACGAGAAGCACCGTCTGTGGCGGCGAATCTGGGTGGAACTAGCGCGTGCTGAAGAAGCAGCCGGACTGGTTTCCGCTGAGCAGCGGGCCGCTTTGGAGGCCGCCGCGAACAATACTGACGAGGGGCGACTCGCGGCCATCGAGGCGGAAATTCAGCACGACTTGATGGCGGCCGTGCGCGCCTTTGCCGAGCAAGCACCGCCTGGCGGGCCGATCATCCATTTGGGAGCAACCAGCGCCGATATCGAAGACAACGCCGATGCGCTGCGGATCCGGCAGGCCATGCACTTGATCGAGGCCCGGCTGGCCGTACTGCTCCACACGCTGGCCGGAAAGGCGCTCGACTGGTGCAGCATTCCGGTGATGGGCTTCACGCACCTTCAACCGGCCGAGCCGACCACCGCCGGTTATCGTATGGCCCTGCACCTGCAAGACCTTAACCTTGACTATACGAATTTGCGCCGCGAACGGCTGGCCGTGCGCGGCAAAGGCTTCAAGGGTGCTGTTGGCACAGCGGCGTCGTACAACACGCTCCTGGCAGGTACGTCTCTGACCGCACCGGAACTCGAAGCCCGCATCATGGCCTCCCTCGGGCTTGAGGCGTTCCCTATCACCGGGCAAACCTACCCGCGCAAGCAGGATTGGCGCGTGATTTCGGCCCTGGCCGGGCTGGCGTCCAGTCTATCCAGGCTGGCCTACGATCTGCGCCTCCTGCAATCACCCCTCAGCGGCGAGCTGAGCGAACCGTTCGGCGCGTGGCAGGTTGGCTCATCGGCTATGCCCTTCAAGCGCAACCCGATTGCCAGCGAGAAGGTAGATAGCCTCGGCCGCCTCGTCGCCTCGTTCGTGGATGTCGCATGGCAGAATGCGACGCTCTCCTTCCTCGAACGAACGCTCGATGATTCCGCCAACCGGCGCGAGATGTTCCCGGTCGCATTTCTCGCAGCCGAGGAAATGCTGATCACAATGGAGCGAGTGGTGCGCGGCTTGCGCTTCGACCAGGTTGCCGCACGGCGCACGTTTGACCGGTTCTCACCGTTCGCGGCCACCGAACCCGTGCTGATGGCCGCCGTTCGCGCCGGGGCCGACCGGCAGGCCGTTCACGAACACCTGCGCGAGTTGAGTATGCAGGCGTGGGCCGCCGTACAGGAGGGGAAGTCCAACCCGCTGCCCGTCCTGATGCAAAACAGCGAGGCCCTGTTGAAATGGCTATCTCCAGGCGAGATCGCCCGCTTGTCCGACCCCACCAGCTATCTCGGCACGGCTCCCGAACGCGCACGCGAATTTGCGCTCAACATACTGGCCGAACTCGACGCATCTGAGGAGTGAGCAATCCATGCCACGCGCGCTGTTGAGCGTTTCCGACAAGACCGGCCTGGTCGAATTCGCCATTGGATTACTTGAACATGGCCACGATCTGGTGGCCAGCGGCGGCACCGAGCGCGCGCTGCGCGAGGCGGGGCTGCCGGTGACGCCCGTAGACCAGGTTACGGGCATCGGTGAAATGCTCGGTGGGCGCGTCAAGACGCTTCACCCCGCCGTATTCAGCGGTATCCTCGCCCGTGACCAGGAAGAAGATCTGGCTGAACTGCGCACGCACGGCTTCGCCCCGATTGCGCTCGTCGTTTGCAATCTTTACCCTTTCCAGCAGGCGGTCGCCGAACCCGGCATAGCCGAAGAGGATGCTATCGAGCAAATTGACATCGGCGGCGTGACGCTGCTGCGCGCCGCCGCCAAGAATTTCCACCGCGTGACCGCCATTTGCGATCCCGCTGACTATACGCAGCTTCTGGACGAACT
>JAEURB010000222.1 GCA_016788435.1 Anaerolineae bacterium
ATCTTTCACCAGCCGGTCTTCGAGGCTATGGAAGCTGATGACAGCCAGCCGCCCGCCCGGCCGCAGCAGATCAATGGCGCGGGGCAGCGCTGCCTCGATCACGCCCAATTCGTCGTTGACGGCAATCCGCAGCGCCTGAAAGACGCGCGTCGCCGGGTGGATCTTGTCGGTGTGGCGGCGCGGCATCGCCCGTTCGATGGCCGAGGCCAGCCCGGCCGTGGTGGTGAACGGGCGGCCCTTGACGAGGGTGCGGGCCAGGCGGCGGCTCTCGCGCTCCTCGCCATACTTCCAGAAGATATCTGCCAGTTCACCGGCATCAAGCGTGTTGATCAGATCGGCGGCGGTCGGGCAGTCACTTTCCGGGTCGAAGCGCATATCGAGCGGCGCGTCGTAGCGAAACGAGAAGCCGCGTTCCGGCGTATCGAACTGCATCGAAGACACGCCGAGGTCGAGCAGGATGGCATCCACCGCATCCCAGCCGAAGCGGGCCGCTTCTTCGGTCATTGATGCATAGCTAGCGTGGGCGATATGGGCGCGCGGGCCAAAGCGGGCCAGCGTTTGCGCCGCTTCACCCACCGCCTGCGGGTCCACGTCGAGGCCGAGCAGCTCGCCTGCACCCGCATCGAGCAACGCCGCGCTGTGCCCGCCCGCGCCGAGCGTGCCATCCATAACGCGCTCCGGCGCGCGCCCATCAGGAACAAGCAGGGCCAGCACTTCATCGAGCAGGACAGGGAGATGAGGGCGCTCAGGGACATTCATGTGGCGCATTCTAGCACAGGCGGCCAGGGGCTGGTTCGCATCGTGCCCGGCCGTTCGTTATCATGGTGCGTACTGCGCGGTTTGAAGCCGAGAGTACGCCCATGTTCCGATTCTTCCGCCGCCCGCCCGCCCCAGCCCTGTCGCCCGTTCTCGCGGCCACCGAGGCACTTGCACCAGTCAGCGCCGTCAAAGTGCTGATCGCCCAGGACGTGTGTCATCATTGCGGAGGCTGTGTCGCCGTTTGCCCGCCAGATGTGATCTTCCTCGATGCGATGCACCTGACGATTGATCAGGATGGCTGTACCGCCTGCGAACGCTGCGTGAAAATGTGCCCGGTTCACGCGCTGGAAATGGCGGCGCCGAAAGAAAGCCGGCATGCGCGAAGCGTATGAAGTAATCGTGGTCGGCGCCGGTCCGGCTGGTTCGGTGGCGGCGCGCCGGGCGGCCGAGGCCGGGCTGGATACGCTGCTGATCGAGAAGCGGCAGGAGATCGGCGCGCCGGTGCGCTGCGCCGAGGCAGTTGGCGCGCTGGCGACGCAGGAGTTCATTGACGAAGACCCCCGCTGGATCAACGCCCGCATAGATTACTACTCGGTCTCCAACCGGCAGGGCGACCGGGTGGTCGTGCCGCCGACCGAGCCGACGTGGGTGGTGGATCGCAAGGTCTTCGATTACGAGCTGGCGCATGTGGCGAACCAGGCCGGCGCGACAGTCGTCACCAGCGCGGCGGCCACCGGGCTGCTGCGCGAGGATGGCCGGGCCAGCGGCGTCACCATCAAGCGCTTCGGCAAGACGCGGGACGTGAAAGCGAAGCTCATCATCGCGGCCGACGGAACCGAGAGCCAGATCGCGCGATGGGCGGGCCTCAAGACTGTGCCGCCAATGGCCGACTACTATTCAGGCGCGCAGTATCTGCTCGGCAATATGGCCGGGCGGATGGAGCCGAACCGCTGCGAGTATCACGTGGGCATGACGATGGCCCCCGGCGGCTATCTATGGGTCTTCCCCAAGAGCGCCGACACCGCCAACGTCGGCATCGTTATCACCAGCGACAAGACCGCTGGCGGCACAGCGCGCGACTATCTGGATCGCTTCGTGGCGGAACACTACCCCGGTTCGAGCATCCTCAACGTCGTCGTAGGCGGCATTCCAGCCACCGGCGCGCTCAAGAAGATGGTGACGGACGGCCTGATGACCGTCGGTGACGCCGCGCACCAGGCCGACCCGCTGACGGCTGGCGGCATCAATCTCGGCATGTACGGCGCGGATATGGCGCTGCAGGTGGGTATCGAGGCGCTGCGCCGGGGCGATGTATCGGCGGCGGCGCTGCAACCGTACGAGAAGATGTGGGCCGAGCGCTTCGGCAAGATGCACGCCGCGCTCTATCAGATCCGCAAGATGATGACCCAAATGAACCCGGATACGCTCGACGGGCTGATCCGCACCGCCTCGACGCTCGACCTGCAATCCATGACACCGGGCGCTGTGCTGATGACGCTGCTCAAGGAGTACCCGGTGATGCTGCTGCAGGCGCGCACGCTGGTGACCACCGGGCTGATACTGAAGTAGGGACGGGCAGTCTGGCGTAACCTTATAGTGATTGAAGGTGAGGCGGAATACTGGCGATGAGCGTTCCTGCAATCCCGAGCGTGTACGACAATCTGTTGTCCTATCTGGTGGAGAAAGCCACGCCAGAGGAGACACTGGCTCACCGTGCCGGAAGCGGTCACTACGCGAGCTATTGAACTCATGGAGCGGAATAACGAAGGCCTGCTAACGGAAGGCGAAGCCGCCGAGCTCGAAGACATGCGCCGGGCGGATCCGTTGATTGGTGTCCTGCGGGCATATGCCCTCTATTCACTTGCTCCATCCTAATCCTCACCCCCGCAATTCCGTCGAAAACTGGTTAGAATAGAACAGATTTTCCGTTCGCAAAGCTTGCTGCGCGCCCTGAATATGACTTTCGTCCCCTCCGAACACATCCAGACCATCCTCAAGAATCTGCCGCTCAAGCCCGGCGTCTACCTGATGAAGGACGAGCGCGGCGAGATCATCTACGTCGGCAAGGCCAAGCGGCTGCGCCACCGCGTGCGTTCGTACTTCAACAGCAGCGCCGAGCACAGCAACAAAACGCTCAAGCTGCGCGAGCGCATCCACCACATTGATTTCATCGTCGAGGAAAACGAGATCAAGGCGCTCATCCTCGAAGAAACGCTGATCAAGCGCTACCGGCCGCACTTCAATATCAGCCTGAAAGACGACAAGCATTACCCGTATATCCGCGTGACGTGGGATCAGCCCTACCCGAAGGTCGAGACGACGCGGCGCATCGCCAACGATGGCAGCCGCTACTTCGGCCCCTACGTCGCCATGTGGGCCGTGCAGAACACGCTGCAGGTGCTGCGCAAGGCCTTTCCCTACCTCACCTGTGACCGTGTGATCACCGGCAACGACCCGCGCGCCTGCCTGTTCTACGACATCAAGCTGTGCTGTGCCCCGTGCATCGGCGTGGTGAACAAAGACCAGTACCGCGCCATGATTCAGGAGCTGATGGATACGCTGGGCGGCAAATCCGAGCCAGTCGTGCACCGCCTGACGGCCGAGATGGAAGCGGCGGCCGAGGGCCTCGAGTTCGAGCGCGCCGCCGCCCTGCGCGACCAGCTTAAGGCCATCGAATACATCACGCGCCAGCACAAGGCTGTCAGCGCTGACTTCGCCGACCGCGACGTGATCGCCCTCGCCCGCGACAACGGCGAGACGGTCGTGCAAATCCTGTTCATCCGCAACGGCAAGCTGATCGGCAGCGATGCCCGCGCCCTTGACGGGACCGAAGGCGAAACCGACCCCGAAATCCTCTCCGCCTTCGTTCAGCGCTTCTACAGCGGCACCGCCGAAGTGCCGGGCGAAGTCGTGCTGCCGCAGAATATCGAGGAGACACGCATCATCGAACGCTGGCTGAAAGACCGGCGCAGCGGCAAGCGCGTGACCATCACCGTGCCGCAGCGCGGTGACAAGCGCGCGCTGGTGGATGTGGCCGAGGATAACGCCCGCGAGGCGCTGCGCATGATGCGCGCCCAATGGGAGGCCGACAGCCACAAGCAGGAAGTCGCGCTCGGCCAGTTACAGGAGGCGCTCTCGCTGCCCACGCCGCCCAACCGCATCGAGTGCTTCGATATCAGCACGACGCAGGGAACGGCCATCGTCGCCAGCCGCGTCGTCTTCGTGCAGGGCACGCCGAAGAAGGCCGAGTACCGCAAGTTCAATATACGTACGGTCAGCCACGAAGGCTCGGACGATTATCAGTCCATGCGCGAAGCCCTGACGCGCCGCTTCAACCGCTGGAAAGAGGCACAGGAAGCCGTGCCGGAAGCGCTGGCGGTTGGAGAGAAGGAAGACCGTGATGAGACGTGGCGGCTGCTGCCCGACCTGCTGATGATTGACGGGGGCAAGGGACAGCTGCGGGTCGCGGTGGAAGTCCTTACCGAGTACGGGCTGCTGGAGCGCGTGCCGGTCGTCTCGCTGGCCAAGCAGTTCGAGGAGCTCTACCGGCCGGGCAACCCCACGCCGCTGATTCTACCGCGCCGCAGCGATGGCCTGTTCCTCATTCAGCGCGTGCGTGACGAGGCACACCGCTTCGCCATCACCGCGCACCGCCAGCAGCGCCAGAAACTGGGGATGGCCAGCCAACTGGAGTCGGTGCCCGGCATCGGCCCGGCCAAGCGCAAGGCGCTGCTCAAGGCCTTTGGCAACTCAATCGGTGCCATCCGCGCCGCCAGCGTTGAAGAACTGGCCGCCGTACCCGGCATCACGCCGAAGCTGGCCGAGCTGATCAAGGAAACGGTGTGAGGGAAAAACTCACCGCAGAGGCACAGAGGACACCGAGGAAGACTTTGTGTTCTCAGTGCCTCTGTGGTGGAACGTTTTGGCCCTTATTCTCCCCGCGCCGTCACCAGCGCGAAGTCGAAGTAGGCGGGCAGGAACGCGGTGTACCATTCGCGCTGGGCCTCGCCATCCACGATTTCTTCCGGCGCGCAGTGCTGGAACGGATCGCTGCGCAGCTCGGTCGAAAGCGCGTTGTGGGTGAAGCCTTCCAGCGTGTCGAGCAGGACGCCAGCCGGGCGCAGGAGGTCAAGCTGTTCGAGCCAGAACTCCGAGTCACGGGTGCCGAGGTCGCCGTCGCAGGTGGCAGTGATGAGGGCAAACGGGACACCTTCCGGCAGCGGGTTCCACCAGGCGGCCGGCATGAGCAGGACGAAAGCATCGGCCGACTCTTCGCCTTCCGCGACGCGGTGTTCATCGAACAGCATGGCTTGCGGGCCGCCGTTGGAATGCCCCATCAGCACCAATTGCGCCAGGTCGGCCTTGCCGGCCACGTCCACCGGGTAGCCTTCGCCATCAACCAGCCGCTGCAGGTGCTGGTCGAGCATTTGCGTGGTGCGCTCGCCGTAGGTGGGTTCGCCGAAGCCGTTGTTGTACTCATAGGCGAGGTCTGGCACGATGGTCAGATAACCACGCGCGGCCAGCGCCTCGGCCAGATAAGCGAAGCCCCGGTACTGCTGGAGGTCGCTTTCAGGCGGGCAGGGAAAGGGGTCTACATGATTGACCAGTGGGGCGGTGCAGAACTGATACGCGCCATGCACGAAGACGGCCACCGGGAACGGCCCTTCGCCTTCCGGCACAGCGATCAGCCCGCGCAGGGGCACCGGCATCTCGTGGAAGCGTGAATCCTCGGGGAAACGCTCCTGAATGATCGTGGTCTCGCCCAGGTCGAAGGGCTGCGCGGATGGTTCCTGTGCCCGTGTTTGCCCGCTCTGCCCCGCCAGAACGACGAGCATGACCAGCAGACATCCCAAGCGTGTGGTAAGGTGTGTCATCGAATCGTCTCCTGATGGTGGCACGCGCCGGAGTATGACCAGCCGCCGTGCCCCGCGCAATAGCGCGCTGACGTTCATCCAGCCGGCCGATGGGGAGAGCTGCTCCATACAAAGTTCACGAAACATTCAGGCGGAATTAGGACGGCCTATGCAGACAATGTTTCGACAATGATTTAGACTCGGGTTAGTGAGTCGGAGAGGCACTTGATGCCGGAAGATCAGGTGACCAGAGTGGCCACCATTCTGATTATCGAAGACGAAAGCCACCTGCGGCGCGATATCTGCGAACTGCTAGGCTTCAGCGGTTACGAAACGCTGGAAGCGGGCGACGGCGCGGCCGGGTTGCGGATGGCTGTTCAGCATATGCCCGACATGATCCTGTGCGATATCACGATGCCGGGGATGGACGGCTTGCAGGTGCTGGAGCAGGTGCGGGCCAACCCGCAGACAGCCCATATCCCGTTCGTCTTCCTCACGGCGCGGGCGGAGGAAGACCTGCGCGACGTGCTGAAGCGCGCCGGCGCGAATGACTATCTGTCCAAGCCGTTCACCCTCGACCAGCTACACGAGGTCATCGAGGCGAATATCTCAAGTGATGAGGGAAAGTGCTGAGTACTGAGTGCTGAGTCGGCTTGCCGGCTCAGTTTTCATTTCAGGTACTCGAACCAGCCTTCACCGTTCACGCCCCCTCACTCAATACTCAAGACTCAGTACCATGCTCATTTCACCCGGTTCGGGTCAATCACGTACTCCCACCAGTTCCAGCGCACGCTATCGGCCTCACCCTGAACATGCGGCAGGCGGCTGAGCCACCACACATGATGCTTGCGAATATCACCATTGCCCCAGTCGGCGCAGGTGACGGTGCGCGCCGGGCCGCTTAAGTCGGGGAAGTTCAGCCAGGTGTCGCAGCGGCTGACGACCGGCCGGCGGTTGCCCCAGTCGTAGTCGCGTTCGCTGTTGGGCGCAAAGTGAACGTTGCCGCATTCCGCCTGCCCCGGCGCTTTCTTGTCGTAGCGGATGAAGCGCTCGTACAGATTGACCTCGCCTTTCGTGTGCGAGTACACCTTCGACATGATTGACTCGACGCGATGGCCCATGTTTTCCAGCATTTCGCCCACGCCGCGCTCGTAGTTGAAGCCCATCATTACGAAGCGGCGCGAAGCGTGTTCGGTGCCGGCCAGCGGCGGCGCATTGCACCAGAATGCCCCCGGCCCGGCCATGATCGATTCGTAATAGCCGCAGTAGGGGAAGCCGAGCAGCCAAACCTCATCAATCTGGCCGGCGTCCACCTTCTCGATCAGCTTGAACTCGTGCACCAGTTGCAGGTAATCCACTGCGTCGGGCTGGTGAAACTGGCGCGACTTCCAGGCGCGGTCGAAACTGGCCGGGGTGTAGGAGAAGCTATCCTTCTTGGCCGGGAAACCATCCACTTCGAGCCGTTCGACGATTTCATACTGCACGAGGCCGTGGCTGGCCTGCTGCAAATCGCTGATGTAACCCTGCGCCAGCGCGTCCGGGTCATTCCAGCCGTAGGCATCCTTCGCCTTCCGCCCACCAGCCTGGGCGATGACCGGGTTGTGGGTGATCGCCAACACCCGGGGGCGCATGGTGGGCGGCGGCGGGCCGGGCGGTTCTGGCGAGGGCGCGGGCGCAGCAGGTGGAGCTGCACGGCCAAATAAACGATTCAGCATGGCGGCCTCTTTCCTGGCGTCATCCGAAACCAGCCCCTATACTGTACTCCCGAAGCGGTTTTCAGCGTGTGCTCGAAAGAAACCGCGCCCCTGGCCCCTCTCCATAGCAACCTCATCCCCGGCCCCCTCTCCGAAACGAGGAGAGGGGGAGAAAAGCGCCAGGCAATTAGTGAGCTTGTTACAAATCTGAACAAGCGAACAGATTTGAAATAGCGAACATCGCCTGAGGGAAGAACGTAGTGAACAACTAAACAGAATAGCGGACAACAGGCGCATCGCACAGCAGGCCAGTACCGATCCAGCATTGATCAGACGAGCGGATGGCAGGTGAACGCCGGGTGGACTGGATGGACGCAAAGCGGCAGCAGCACAGACAGGTGGGCGAGCCGCCAATTCACCGGCTGGCGCCGAATCTTTACGGCGGCTGTTCGCCGCACTCGGGGTATACTGGGGGAGATGCCGCACTTGGCCGCCATTCGGCGCGCCACGCCGGATGGAGCACACTCGAACATGCCCACCCTCTGCCCCGCCTGCGGGCGCACGATTCAGGAGATCGACCCCAAGATCTGCCCGTTCTGCGGCGCGTTGATGGTGGCTATCAACTCCACGGAAACCCGCGCCCTCGATCAAAGTGAGATGGACGAAGACAGCGTGACCCGCCTGGGCACGTCGCATTTCGGCCGCACGATGCTGCTGATCGAGGTGGCTGAGGCGGGAGACAAGTTTCTGTTCGACCCCGAAAAAGTCGAAACGCTGGTGCTGGGCCGCCGCGATCCGTTCAGCGGCGACCTGCCGGATATTGACCTTGAGAAGTTCGATGCGCTCGACCAAGGCGTTTCCCGACGGCACGCCACCATCGTCCGGCGCGGCACGTCGCTGCAAATTGTGGACAGCGGCACGCCCAATGGTTCGTTCCTCAACGGCCAGCGCCTGATTCCCGATCAGCCGCGCATCCTGCGCGATGGCGATCAGGTTCGGCTGGGCAAGCTGGTTTTGCAGATTAGTTTCATCGAAAGTAACGACGCCCGCGCAACCTGATCGTCTTGTTCGTGTTAGAAGTCTGTTAGGGTACTCACCAAATTGCCGGATTCGATCTATGATGATTGATATTGACATGCACGCAGGCCGGCCCTATACTGCCGCCTCGTTCCAACTGCATACGGGCCTATAGCTCAGCTGGGAGAGCGCTTCAATGGCATTGAAGAGGTCAGGGGTTCGAATCCCCTTAGGTCCACAGGCAAGGAATGAGCGCAGTTGAACGAACCCCGGATCCGTGCAGGTTAGCGGCCGGGGTTTTTTGTCCCGGCTCTTCATCCAGCTAGCGGAGAGGCAGGCTCACTCATGGCCAACGAGCAGCGCAATATCCTCGATGAGATTGCCGCCCGGCTGCGCGAACTGCTGAACGACCTCGAACGGCTGGTTCAGCCGCAGCCACAGAAGCCGGCCAGTGTGCCAGTACCGGTTCCTGTGCGTCCCACGCCGGACCGCCGGCCGCGCCCGGAGGATCCCTGGCGGCGTTAATTCGCCCACGATTTTCACGAGAACATCGCCCGCAGGCTTGCGGGCGATGTTATATTCCGGCCTGAAACCAATTTCCTGCTATAATTGCGGCCTCGCTTACAAGCACAAGTTGAAAGTTCAAAGTTACGCCTAATGCGACCTGAGAGACAGGCGAATGACGTGTGATTGAGGGAAGGAATACCCGTTGTCGCCCGAGGCTGAAGCCATCGGGCTATAGCTGCTCCCGCTAAAGCAGGCTTAAAAGCCCCGTTCACGGGGCGCAGCTACAGCCTGACGCCTTTAGGTTCAGGCGAAAACGAGCCCCAAGTTCCCTCAAAACTTTGGACTTTCAACTTTCAACTTCTTCTCTCCTGGATCATCATGGCTGAACGCGAACGCTATTCCCCCAAATATATCGAAACCCGCTGGCAGCAGCGCTGGGACGACGACCAGTTGTACCGTTCACAGGTGGACTGGAGCCGCCCCAAGCACTACGCGCTGACGATGCTTCCCTACCCCAGCGGTGACCTGCACATCGGCCACTGGTTCGCCATGACGCCGTCGGACGCGCGCGCCCGCTGGATGCGCATGCGTGGCTACAACGTGCTGTTCCCGATGGGCTTCGACGCCTTCGGCCTGCCCGCCGAAAACGCCGCCGTGCAGCGCGGAATTCACCCTGCCGAATGGACGTACAAGAATATCGAACGCATGCGCAAGCAGATGCGCTCGATGGGCGCGATGTTCGACTGGCAGCGCGAGATGGTGTCGTGTGACCCGGAGTACTACCGCTGGACGGAGTGGTTCTTCAAGCAGTTCTACCTGCACGGGCTGGCCTATCGCGGCGAGGCGCTGGTTAACTGGAGCGACGCGCTGCAAACCGTGCTGGCCAACGAGCAGGTGATTGACGGCAAGGACGAGCGCCTCGGCCAGCCGGTCGTGCAGAAGCTGATGACCCAGTGGTTCTTCCGCTACACGCGCTACGCCGACGAGCTGCTCGATTTCAGCCCGCTCGACTGGCCGGAACC
>JAEURB010000263.1 GCA_016788435.1 Anaerolineae bacterium
ACCATGGGCACTATCCCGCGAAGTGTAACCGAAGCCCAGTTCGAATTGCATATTCGTCCGTATCTCAGTCAGGCCAAACGAGGGTACGTGAGCAGGATACCGCTGTACCGCATCTTCAACTACATCCTGTACCAGCTGCACACGGGCTGCCAATGGGCGCAGCTGCCGGTCATGTCCAGCGCTGAGAGGGGAGAAAGATCGCGCCGTGGATGCCCCTTTTCCGCATATGGAGGGGGCGTGAGGGGTGAGGATTGGGCGTGGAATCCCTAACCTGGTGCGTTTGGATGAATGGACTGCGGGCCTCAGCCTCAGCCGCCGATCTGGCTCATGACGCGGGAGAGGGGGATGACTTCCTGCGCCAGGCCGTGCCCCCACGGCTTCCACCAAATCGCCTTGAGGATCGTCTCACGCAGTTCGTCCTCACTGGCCCCGGCCCGCAGCGGCGTCAGCAGGTCAATTTCCTTGTCGCGCAGCAGGCACAGGCGCAGCACGCCATCAGCGGTGAGGCGGGCGCGGGTACACGAGGCGCAGAACGGATGCGTCACGCTGGAGATGAAGCCGACTTCGCCCGGTGCGCCAGCGAAACGGTACATGCGCGCCTCGCCATCCAGTTGGCCATCGTCAATCAGATCCAACTCGGCGTACTCACTGGCGATACGGGCGCGAATCTCGGCATCGGTGACGATCTGCTCTTTGGCGAAGGCCGCCACATCGCCAAACGGCATCATCTCGATGAAGCGCACCTGCCACGGATGATCGAGCGTGAGTTTGGCCAGCGCCGTCACGTCCTGATCGTTGAAGCCGCGCACGACCACGACGTTGATCTTGACCGGTGTTAGCCCGGCGCGTTCGGCGGCTTCGAGGCCGCGCCAGACTTCATCGAACGAACCCCAGCGCGTGATGCGGCGGAAACGGGCGGGGTCGAGCGTATCAATGCTGACGTTGATGCGCTGCAAACCGGCTTCGGCCAGCGGGGCGGCCAGTTCGCCAAGCAAAATGCCGTTGGTCGTCATCGAAAGCGAACGCACGCCTTCGGTATGGGCGATGCCACGCACCACTTCGACGACGTTGTGGCGGATGGTCGGTTCGCCGCCGGTGAGCCGGTACTTCCAGAAGCCGAGCGAGGCGAAGACGCGCACCAGCAGCAGCAGTTCGTCGTCCTGCATCAGGTGGCTGTTGGGCCGGAAGACCATATCCTCGGGCATACAGTAGACGCAGCGCAGATTGCATTTGTCGGTGAGGGAGATGCGCAGATAGCTGATGACGCGGCCAAAGCGGTCTTTGGCAATGGCGGCGGGGGCTTGCGTAGGAGCTTGCGATTCCGTCATCATGGACCGATCGTACAAATGTTCACAGTTTTTATCAAGATCGTCTGAGAAAACCCTAAAGTTGAAAGCGCCGTATGTTCCGCACTTCACCCCCCCACGAATCCCCCCTCGGAGGGGATTCGTGGGGGGGTGAGGGGGGATTCGCTCATTATTCGTAGACGCGCCTGGTGGTTCAACCAATAATGAATCATGAACTTCTGAAATGAAACGGCCCGTATTGGCATTGTGTAGTGTGTCGCAGTGAGATGTTCGACGCCCCAGGCACGATCGTTCGGTTTATGCGGAGATCCGGTCATGGCCATGCAACGCAGTTTCATCGAACACAGCACTCACTTCCTGCGGTTCGTCCTCATCCTTATCCTGGTGCCGCTCGTGGTGGCGGCCCAGGCCACGCCCGATGCAGCCGACGACAGTTTCCCGCTCGTCAATGACGCGCCACAAACCGTCAACGTGCTGGCCAATGACACCCCAGGTGTGACCATTTCTTATGTTGACCCGGCGACCGACCATGGCAACGCGATCACGTTGAATGGGGGCGGCAGCCTGCTGATCGATCCGGCGCCTGGCTTTGAGGGCACCGCAACGTTCACCTACAGCGTGACTGACGGCAGCCAAAGCGATGATGCGCTTGTCACGATCACCTACAGCAACCCGGAACCACCACCCCCGCCGCCGAACGTTCCGCCCACCGCCAGCGCGGGCCCTGACCAGACGGTAGAGGACACCGACAACAGCGGTTCGGAAAGCGTCACGCTCGATGGTAGCCTGAGCAGCGACAGCGACGGCACGATTGTCAGCTACAGCTGGTCGGAAAACGGCACCGAGATCGCCACGGGCGTCAGCCCGGCGGTGGATCTGGCCATCGGAACACACGTCATCACCCTCACCGTGACCGACGATCGCGGCAGTACAGCGACGGCCAGCGCCATCGTCACAATCACCTATGAAGCGCCACCGCCCCCCGTACTGTTCGCGGTTGACGACTTTTATACAACGACGAACGACTATGGCAGATACCAACCGGCCCCCGGTGTACTGGAGAACGACAGCCCTGGCGCTTCAGTGATCCCGTTTGACGGTCAGACCTCAGCAGGCAACTACGTTTCCGTGGCTTCAGACGGGAGTTTTCAACTCTCGGCCCCCTGGGGCTACGCCGGGCCGGCCACGTTCGACTACACCATTGCCGACGACCAGGGCAATCAGGACAGCGCGACGGTTACGATTACCTACGAGTGGCCGAATGATCCGGTAGTCGCGCTGGATGACGTGTTCTATCTGCCCAATAACACGAGTACCGGCCTGGGAGTCCCCGGCCTGCTGGGAAACGACACCCCCGGCGCGTGGGTGGCCAACAGTGACATTGACCTCTTGTTCGATGGTTCCGGCGTGGTCAATGCCGATGGCTCGGTGCATTTCCCGCACCCGGGTGGGTTTGTGGGCACGGTGACCTTCACCTACATCGTGAACCATCCCAACGGGTCGCAGGATGACGCCACCGTCACGATCAACTACTATGATCCCCTCGCGGCGGTGGCCGCAGACGACTACTACGTCCTGCGCAACAACCAGAGTCACGATCTGCTTGCTCCCGGCGTGCTGGGAAATGACTCCTCTGGCGCATGGGTGATTGACGACACTCTTGACACACTGTTCGATGGCAGCGGCTATGTGAACAGCGATGGCAGCCTGTATGTGCCCTCGGCCGAGGGCTTTGTGGGCGATGTGACCTTCACCTACATCATCGAGAATGCGGTTCCAAGCCAGGATATCGCCACCGTTACGCTGCACTTCGAGGCCGCGCCGCTTATCGCGACTAGCCCGGATTACTTCACAGTGATGGCCGGTACGCCGCTGAATTACGCGAACGTGCTGGATAACGACGTGGGCGACGGGCTGTATGTCTCCAACTGGTGGGCCGATCCCTCCACAACGTCACTCTACGTGGAGAGCGATGGCGTTATTAACTTTACGCCAGATGCGGATTTCGCCGGCACGATCGTCGTCACCTATGAGGTAAGCGACCTGCCTGGCAATACGGTCATGGAAATGGCGACGGTGACCGTCGAACCCGCGCCCATTGGCTGCGCCTACCAGACGGACATCCCGCAAGGTGAGTGTGATGCGCTGGTCAATCTGTACAACAGCACCAATGGCTGGGCGTGGACCAGCAATACCGGCTGGCTGGCGAACAATTCACCCTGCTCGTGGTTTGGGGTCTACTGCGACAACGGGCATGTGACTAGCATTGGTCTGGGACAGAATCAACTCAACGGTACCCTGCCGACTCTAGTGCCATTCTCCTCGCTCACCTATCTGAACCTGTCTTACAACCAGTTGACGGGAGAAATACCCGAACTTCCTGGTTCACTGCAGTTTGTACAGCTTCAATCCAATCAACTCACGGGTAACATCCCTGGCCTGCCTGCTGGACTACAAGAGCTTGATCTCGGGGGGAATCGGTTGCAGGGGAGCATTCCTGCACTATATGCTCCCTTGCAGTCGTTGCGCCTGCCAGTGAATCAACTGACCGGAACCATTCCGGAGCTGCCTGGCTCGCTGCTTTACCTGGAGGTAAGTAACAATCTGCTGGAGGGGAACATTCCCGAACTGCCGGATGGTCTGATCCAGCTTCACGCAGCGTTCAACCAGTTGGAGGGCAGTCTTCCCGCCTTACCCGCTTCACTGGAGAGCGTGATTCTGGTGAGAAATCAACTGAGCGGGAACATTCCCGAACTGCCTGACGGCTTGCAGGTACTGGGTCTGGGCGCAAATCGGCTGGAGGGAACGATTCCCGCCCTGCCTTCCGCTTTGGTCGACATGTCGCTGCGTGACAACCAGTTGACAGGAACGATTCCCGAACTGCCGCCAGGTCTGTATTTCCTGTGGCTGCACAACAATCAGTTGAGCGGCGAAATTCCCGCTTCGATCACCGGTACCGCCATTACCGTTGGTGATAGCCTGCGTCTGTGCGGTGGTGCCAATACGGTCCACTCAACCAACGCCGCCGTCAATGCCTTCATCAACGCGCTCCAGCCGGGTTGGTCGCCCAACAATAGCTGCGTCGCCAACGTACCCCCCACCGCCAGCGCGGGCCCTGACCAGACGGTGACCGATACCGACAACAGCGGCGCAGAAAGCGTCACGCTGGATGGCAGCCTAAGCAGCGACAGCGACGGCACAATTGCCAGCTACAGCTGGTCGGAAAATGGCACGGAGATCGCCACGGGCGTAAACCCGACGGTGGATCTGGCCGTAGGGGTGCACAACATCATTCTCACCGTGGCTGACAATCGCGGCGGTACGGCGACGGACACGGTCACGGTTGAGGTGCGCATGCCCATTGGCTGCGCGTACCAGACCCAGATTCCGCAGGATGAGTGCGATGCGCTGGTCAACCTATACAACAGTACCAACGGGCCGGGATGGATAAACAAAACGGGCTGGCTGGCGACAAACACGCCTTGTAGTTGGTACGGTGTCTGGTGCGATGGAGGGCACGTCAAGGGCCTCTACCTGCCATGGAACCAACTCCTTGGAACTCTCCCGGAAATACCCGCGCAGCTTGAGAACTTGCATCTGGATGGCAACCAGCTCTCTGGAAGTCTGCCTGTGCTGCCCAATTCCCTCAAGCTACTCCAAGTTGGAGTCAATCAATTCAGCGGGCCTATTCCAGCACTGCCCGAATCTCTTGTCGAGATAAGACTGGATCGCAACCGGTTCGAAGGCATTCTACCGGAGGACCTCCCGGATAACCTCACCCTCCTTTACGCCTGGAGTAACCAGTTGACAGGTCCTCTGCCTGCGCTACCTCCTGGTCTCCAATATCTTATAGCGTTTGATAACCATCTCAGTGGGCCACTTCCCGACCTGCCGCCTTCACTCCGGCAAATCGACGTTACAAGCAATCAATTGAGCGGCCCCATACCTGTCTCAATTGCTTCCAATTTTAGCCTGTTCGAGATCAAGATCTGCGGCGGCGCGAACGACCTGTATTCAGATGATCCGGCTGTAAACAGTTTCCTTGAGCCGCGGGTACCTGGCTGGGCCGCGAATGGGAACCGGTGTATTCCGCTGCCGCCGAACGTGCCGCCCACCGCTGACGCGGGCCCTGACCAGACGGTGACCGATGCCGATAACAGCGGCGCAGAAAGCGTCACGCTCGATGGCAGCCTGAGCGGAGATAGTGATGGCACGATTGCCAGCTACCTCTGGTCGGAAAACGGCACGGAGATCGCCACAGGTGTCAGCCCCGTTGTCAATCTGGCCGTGGGGGTACACAACATCACTCTCACCGTGACCGACAATCGCGGCGGGACAGCGACGGATACGGTCACCGTGACCGTGGTGCTGCCGCCCAACGTGCCACCCACCGCCAACGCAGGCCCTGACCAGACGGTGACCGATACCGACAACAGCGGGGCAGAAAGCGTCACGCTGGATGGTAGCCTGAGCGGAGATAGTGATGGCACGATTATCAGCTATAGCTGGTCGGAAAACGGCACCGAGTTTGCCACTGGTGTCAGCCCCATCGTCAATCTGGCCGTAGGGGTGCACAACATCACCCTCACCGTGACTGACAATCGCGGCGGGATAGCGACGGACACGGTCACGGTGACAGTGGTGCTGCCGCCGAACGTGCCCCCCATCGCCGACGCGGGCCCTGACCAGACGGTGATAGACATCGACTTCGGCGGCGCAGAGAGCTTCGGCCTCGACGGCAGCCTGAGCAGCGACAGCGACGGCTGGATTGTCAGCTACTCGTGGAGCGAGAATGGCACGGTGATCGCCACTGGCGTCAACCCGACGGTCACGCTGAATGACGGAACGCACGACCTTACCTTGACCGTGACCGACAATCGCGGCGCCACGGCAACGGATACTGTCACCGTCACCGTGATCGTGAATCTGCCGCCCACCGCCAACGCAGGCCCTGACCAGACGGTGACCGATACCGGCAACGACGGCAGCGAAGATGTCATGCTCGATGGCAGCCTGAGCAGCGACAGGGACGGCACGATTGTTAGCTACTCGTGGAGTGAGAATGGCGCGGAGATCGCCACCGGCGTCAACCCGACGGTCACGCTGAATGACGGAACGCACGACCTTACCTTGACCGTGACCGACAATCGCGGCGCCACGGCAACAGATACTGTCACCGTGATCGTGAATCTGCTGCCCACCGCCGACGCGGGCCCTGACCAGACGGTGACCGATACCGGCAACGACGGCAGCGAAGATGTCATGCTGGACGGGAGTCTGAGCAGCGACAGGGACGGCACGATTGTCAGCTACTCGTGGAGTGAGAATGGCGCGGAGATTGTTACCATCGCGAAGCCGACGGTGAGGCTGGCCGTAGGGGTGCACCACATCACCCTCACCGTGACCGACAATCGCGGCGGCACGGCGACGGATACGGTCACTGTGACCGTGGTGCTGCCGCCGAACGTGCCGCCCACCGCCAACGCAGGCCCTGACCAGACGGTGACCGATGCCGATAACAGCGGCGCAGAAAGCGTGACGCTCGATGGCAGCCAGAGCAGCGACAGCGACGGCACCATTGCCAGCTACAGTTGGTCGGAAAACGGCACGGAGATCGCCACGGGCGTAAACCCAACGGTGAGGCTGGCCGTAGGGGTGCACCACATCACCCTCACCGTGACCGACAATCGCGGCGCCACGGCAACAGATACTGTCACCGTGACCGTGGTGCTACCGCCGAACGTGCCGCCCATGGTCCATGCGGGCGAGGATCAGACGGTGATTGATGCCAACAATGACGGCAGCGAGAGCGTCAGGCTGATGGGCGAAGCCGGCGACAGCGATGGCATCGTCCTCCACTATCGGTGGGTTGACAACGGTATCCTGATCGCCACCGACCCAAACCCATTGGTGACGCTGGACGTAGGAATCCACGTCATCACCCTCACCGTCGCTGACGATCGCGGCGCGACAGCGACGGACAGCGTCACAGTGACGGTGAATGCGCCAGCAATCACCAACCAGCCCCCACAACTGAACATCTATTTCTCTGAAGTAAGCACGATACGGCGTATCGCGCTTAACCTTGGCGACTATCGTGATCCGGATGGGGGCCAGGTAACTTTGACCTCGTCTGTCGGTAGCATCGTAAAATCAGGAAACAGCCAGGGTGTGTGGATGTGGAGTTATCTGGTGCCAGGCAGCACGCCGAGAGGAACGATCATCACGGTCACCATGACCGCCACTGATGCACATGGCGCGGTGGCGACCCAGACTTTCACGGTTCGCGTACGCTAATCCGCCAGCCGTAGGATCCAAAGGAATGAGCGCCTCGATGGTCGAGGCGCTCGTTCCTTTCAACTTTTCGCTTTCAACTTTCAACTTCCTTACAACAGCCCCGCGTCCTGCTCGGCCTGTGTGAGCGACTGCTCGAAGCGGATCAGGCCCTCCTGCACGGTGTCGCGCTCGATCATCAGCGGCGGACAGAAGCGGACGGCGCTCTGGCCACAGCCGAGAATGAGCAGGCCGTTCGCGAGGGCGTATTGTTCGGCGGCGTTGCGAACGGCCACGGCCGGCGTGTGCTGCTCATCCAGCACCAGCTCAGCGCCGACCATCAGCCCCATGCCCTGAATACGGGCATGCTTGAGCGTGGGGTGATTGCCGCGCATCTCTTCCAGCGCATCCATGATGTACGCGCCCTGTTCGCGAGCGTTGGCCATGTACTCGCTTTCGATCAGGTCAATGGTGGCCAGGGCGGCCGCGCAGGAGATCGGGTTGCCGCCGAAGGTCGTGCCATGCGCGCCGGGCGGCCAGGTCATGATGTGCTTCTTGGCGATTATCGCGCCGAGCGGCATACCGCTGGCGATGCCCTTGGCGCTGCAGATGATGTCTGGCGTGACGCCGAGGCGGTTGATGGCCCACCACGAGCCGGAACGCCCGACGCCGCTTTGTACCTCGTCAGAGATCAGCATGATGCCGTGCTGGTCGCAGATGCGGCGAAGCTGCTGCACGAAGGCAGGATCGGGGACGACGTAACCGCCTTCGCCCTGAATCGGTTCGAGGATGATGGCCGCGACCGAATCGGGGGGTACCAGCCGCTTAAAGAGCGTCTCTTCACTGTAGTCAGCGCAGATGCAGTGGGCGTGGCAGGCGGCTTCTTCGCGGCCATGCGCGCAGCGGTAGGGGTTGTTGTACGGTACATGGAAGACGCCTGGCACCAGCGGGTAGAAGCCATCTTTCTGCACGTACTTGCTGGCAGTGAGGCTGAGCGCGCCCATCGTGCGGCCGTGGAATGCACCAAAGAAGGCGATGATATTCTGGCGCTTGGTGTACCAGCGGGCGAGCTTGATCGCGCCCTCGACGGCTTCGGCGCCGCTGTTCGACAGGAAAACGCGCGCGCCCTCCTCGAAGCCGGAAATCCCCGCCAGCCGCTCGGCCAGCCGTACCTGCACCTCGTAGTAGTAGTCAGTGCCGGCGATGTGCAGGAACTTCTGCGCCTGCTGAGTGATCGCTTCCACCACTTTGGGGTGGCAGTGGCCGGTTGAGTTGACCGCAATTCCAGCCGCGAAGTCCACATACTCGTTGCCATCCACATCCCAAACGTGCGCGCCCAGCCCCCGCTCCATGACGAAGGGGTAGCGCGGGACCATCGAGCCGGACATCGTCTCATCGTCGCGGGCGATGATGGCCTGACCGAGCGGCCCGGGCCGCACTGCTGTTTCGACTGCCATATGAAGTCTCCAAAATACGTTATGCTGCAAGAAACCGGCAGATGATGCCGCCGATACAGGCTCATTATATGCCAGCGGTTGAAGGCCGGGCAATTACCGTGACACTCTGGAGCGCTGATGGCGGCCGTTCGCCTTGCGCTATACTCTGGGCATCAATACCGTGCGCAGCCAGGGGCGATTGAAGGATGACCGAGCCGGAGTGGGTGAGTTTGCGCCAGGCCGCCGATTTGCTGGGCGTGCATCCGGCTACCGTGCGCGCCTGGGCGGATAAGGGCGAACTTCCTTCGCGGCGCACGCCGGGCGGCCACCGCCGTTTCCGCCGCGCCGACCTCTTGCAGCAAGCCGAGAAAAAGGGTGAGGTGCAGCCGCTGGAAGTGCAGGTCATCATCCAGAATGCGCTCGGCCAGGCGCGCATGAGCGTAAGCGGCGACGGTGGCCTGAACGCCGAGGCGTGGTACACCGCCATGAGCGACACCACGCGCGGCGAGATGCGGACGATGGGGCGGAACGTGCTGGACGCGATGCGCGAATATCTGGCCGCAGGCGCGCCCGATTTCGCCCTGGCGCGCGCGATCACGCTGGGCGGCGACTATGCCCGGACGCTGATTGGCGACGGCCTCAGCCTGCCGCAGGCGGTGCGCGGCTTCTTCTATTTCAGCGATTTCGTCATCAACGCCATCCTGACGTGGAGCGAGATCACCCCGCCGCGC
This sequence comes from Anaerolineae bacterium, assembly GCA_016788435.1. Taxonomy (GTDB): domain Bacteria; phylum Chloroflexota; class Anaerolineae; order Aggregatilineales; family Phototrophicaceae; genus Flexifilum. The sequence continues at coordinate 9,748 of JAEURB010000263.1, forward strand.
AGCGCCCCGGAATGGGAAACGCTGGTGCGGCAGGTCAATACCTTCATCCACGCCATGCTGCTCTCCATCATCGAATTTTACGAGGAAGAATGAGCCTGCCGGCCCCGCCGGCCGCCTGGGTTGCCCTCAGTCTGGTCGAGCATCTCGGCGGGCGGAAGCTGCGCGCGCTGCTGACTGCCTTCGGCGGCGATGTCGAGGCGGTGCTGGCGGCCGATGACCACGCCCTGCAGCGCGTGCCCGGAATCGGCCCGAAACTGTCGGCGGCGATTCGCGCGGTGAACGTGCCGGCCGTCGCCCGCGATATGGACCGCTGGCAGGCGAATGGCGTGCTGCTGCTGGCCTATGACAGCCCTGGTTACCCTGCGCGGTTGGCGGCGCTGGGCGACGACGCGCCGCCGGTGCTGTTCGTGCGCGGCGCACCCGATGCGCTGGAGGCCCGCACCAGCGCCGCCATCGTCGGCACACGCCATCCATCCGCTGATGCCCGTGAAGCGGCTTTCCGGCTGGGCATGGAACTGGCGCAGGAGGGGTGTGTGGTGGTGAGCGGGCTGGCGGCGGGCATTGACGCGGCGGCTCACGGCGGCGCGTTGAGCGGGCGCGGGCGCGCGCTGGCGGTGCTGGGCAGCGGCGTTCTGCAAATCTTCCCGCCCGAACACGGCGAACTGGCGGCGCTGCTGCTGCGGCAGGGCGGCGCGCTGGTGAGCGAGGTCAGCCCGGACGCACGGGCCAGCACGCCCCGGCTGGTAGCCCGCAACCGCCTGATCAGCGGCCTGAGCGATGCCGTGCTGGTGGCCGAAACCAGCGCCGACGGCGGAGCGATGTACGCGGCGCGCGCGGCGATAGCGCAGGGGCGGCGCTTGTACACGCTCGACCTGCCCGCGACGGGCAATCAGGCGCTGATGAGCGAGGGTGCGACGCCGCTGCCGCTGGATGCGCCGGCGAGGGCGATGCAATAGCCGCAAGAGATTGAACCGCCAGGAACGCCAAGAGCGCGAAGCACGCCAGGAAAAAGCCAACACGAACCACGCCAAAAACTCAAAGGGCGCGAAGGCAAGCGAAACGCCGGGGCAAGCCCGGCGTTTGATGGGTGTGAAATGGAAGTGCCGGATTACGACCGGACCAGCCCGGCCTTGCTGTTCGTCACTGCGCCGTCGTCGGCCTGCGCGACGAGGCGGGCGTACTTGGCGAAGACACCGCTGATGTAGTGCGGCGCGGGCGCTTTCCATTCGGCGCGTCGGGCGGCAAGTTCGGCGTCGCTTAGCTCGACGTTGACACTGCGCGCTTCGACGTCAATCGTGATGATGTCACCCTCGCGCAGCAGGCCAATTGGCCCGCCCACCATCGCCTCGGGCGCAACGTGACCGATCATCAGGCCGCGCGTCGCGCCGCTGAAGCGCCCATCGGTGAGCATGGCGACCGAGCCACCCAGCCCCTGCCCGGCCAGCGCGGCCGTCACCTGCAGCATTTCCTGCATGCCGGGGCCGCCGGTCGGGCCTTCGTAGCGAATGACCACCACATCGCCCGCCGCGATCTCGTTGCGCTTGACGGCCTCGAACGACGCGATTTCGCTGTCGAAGACGCGGGCGCGGCCACGGAAGGTCATCGGCTCGGTGCCCTTGAGCTTGACCACGCAGCCATTCGGGGCCAGATTGCCCTTGAGGATGTGCAGGCCGCCGTTGGCGTTAATCGGGTTGTCGAGCGGGCGCACGACCTCTTGCCCCGGCGTTTCGTGGGCGCTGGCGGCTTCCTGGCCCAGCGTGCGGCCGGTGCAGGTGGGCGTGCTGCCGTCAATGAAGCCGCCATCGAGCAGGCGCTTGGCCAGCAGGCGGTTGCCGCCCGCCAGATGCATATCCACCGCCACATACTTGCCGGTCGGTTTGAGGTCACACAGCAGCGGGGTGCGCTTGCTGATGGCCTCGATATCGTCAATCGTGAAGGGGATGCCGGCCTCGCGGGCGAAGGCGAGCGTGTGCAGCACGCCATTGGTGCTGCCGCCGCTGGCCGCCACCGCCGCAATTGAATTATCCAGCGCCGCGCGCGTGATCAGCTTGCTGGGGCGCAGGTCGTCGCGCACCATCCGCATGATCAACTCGCCGACATCCACCATCGCACGGTCTTTGTCGTCGTCCATGGCGGGGATATCGGCCACGCCCATCGGGCAGATGCCGAGGAACTCTGCCACCATGCCCATCGTGTTGGCGGTGAACTGGCCGCCACAGGCACCCGGGCCGGGACAGGCCCCGTCTTCCATCTCCTTGAGTTCCTCGGCGGTGATCTTGCCGGCGGTATAGGCGCCGATGTACTCGAAGACCTCCTGCACTGTCACGTCTTTGCCACGGTAGCTGCCCGCAGCGATGCTGCCGCCGTAGATCATGATGCCGGGCACATCCATGCGAATGAGCGACATGATGGTGCCGGGCATGGTTTTGTCGCAGGCAGCCAGCGTGATAATGCCGTCGAAGTAGTTACCGCGCGAAACCAGCTCAATCGAATCGGCGATGACCTCACGGCTGATGAGCGAGGCCTTCATGCCATCGGTGCCCATCGTGATACCGTCGCTGATCGAAACGGTGTTGAATTCGAGCGGCGTACCACCAGCGCGGCGCACGCCTTCCTTGACCTTGGCGGCCAGCCGGCGCAGGTGGAAGTTGCAGGGGCCGATTTCGATCCAGGTGTTGGCGATACCGATGATCGGCTTGGCGAGGTCTTCATCGGTCAGACCGATGGCCTTGAACATGGCGCGCGCGGCTGCGCGATCAACGCCTTCAACGAGCGTGCGGCTGCGCAGCGCTTCGCGGATTTCGGGGGTGTCGGCCATGAGGAAACTCCAGAAGTTGAAAGTTGAGAGTTTAAAGTTGAAAAGGACAAAGGGCCGCGGCCAACTGCCCGGCCCTCCCAACACTCAACCCGAAACTCTCAGCGGCAGGTCAGATAGGGCACGAGTATAACGCGGAACGGAGAGGGGCGGAAAGCAGGGTATACTAATGGTATTCAAGGTCACAGGTGAATGATGGCGCTGCGAAGTCCCGCTACCCGCTTCACAAATCTGGACGAATTCGAGGCCCTGCTGAGCCAGCCGGGACAAGCTGACCGCTTGTTGGAGCTCATTGACGGAGAGGTAGTCGAAAAGGTGCCCACTGAGGAACATGGCCTGATCGCAACCAACATCAGTGGTGAGCTGCGCGCCTTCGTTCGAGCGCGGGGGCTGGGCCGTGTCACCATCGAAGTCCGCCACCAGATTCCCCGCGAGAACCAGGATCCGAAACGACCACGTTCGCTGATACCGGATGTTGCGTTCACCAGTCGTGAGCGCGCGCTTCCACTTGTATCAGCAGGCGCAGTGCCCCAGCTTCCTGATCTGGCCGTGGAGATTCAGTCACCGGATCAGAGTGACTGGATGATGAGCGACAAGGCAGGATACTACCTGACGAACGGAAGTCGCATGGTCTGGCTAATTTACCCGGATCGGCAACTAGTCGAAGTATTGACTCCCACGACTCGCCACCTCCTCACCGGAACAGACACGATTGATGGCGGTGAAGTACTTCCCGGCTTCCAACTCCTCGTCACGGAAATGTTCGCCGAATAGACCTGTTACTCCTCAGTTCGCGCACCCTTCCAGCGCGCCTCTATCTCCGTAATCGCCCGGTCATAATCGCGGTGGGCGCGGCTGGTGACGGCGACCGCCCCGGTGAAGCCGACCCCCGCGAACTTGCCCAGAAAGCGGAACGGCAGCGGCAGCGGCGGCGCGACAATCAGCTTGCCGCGTTCGGGCGTGTACTTCGCGCGGCCAACAGCGGTACGCCGCAAACGCTCGCCATCTTCCGGCGGCAGCAGCGGATGCTCGATGATGTCGCGGATGGCAGCCCAGGACACAGCATGATGGCCCCAAACCTGTGAGCGAACAATCAACGCATCATCGGTGATTTCGACCGCCGGGCTGGCCGCCGAGAGCATGATGACTGGCGCGATGAGCGCCCACAGCGCGACACCCACGCCGATCATGAGCAGCAGGCGGCCATCGCTCAGGCCGAAGGCGATAGCGGCCAGCCCGGCCAGCGCCATGATAAACGCGAGGATGGCCCCGCCATACTGGCGCAGCGCATCGGTGCGGGGGCTGGGGTGGGAGAAGATCATGCGGCGTATTCTCTACAGGGGGACGCGAAAAGACAACCTGAAGCGGATAGGGATTTATCGCCGAGACGCCGAGAAAATACAGAGAGCGCGGAGGTAGAAACGACCTCTGCGCTCTCTCGTTTTTCCTCCGCGCCTCGGCGCTGAGTTTCTTCCGCTCGCCCTACTCCACCACCTCGCGCTCGTCACGCGGCGCGCCGAGATATGCGCGCTCCTGCTCGACGATCTCCGGCTCCAGTTTGGCGAACAGCGCCGCCGGTTCGCGCAGAGGCTGGCCGGGGTGCAGCTTGCGCTTCTCCCAGCGCCCAATCGCGCCAGCCGCGTCCAGCGTCAGCGCCTCGTGCGCCCGCCCGTCTTCGTCGAACGACTCGATGTGCTGCACACCGAACAGCGCGCCGTCGTAGCCGAGGTATTCGTGGACCTGCTGCGCCGAGAAGGGCAGGAATGGCGCGAAGAGCAGGTTCAGGTTGTCAATCACGCGGAGGATAGTGTAGACCGAGCGCGCGGCGTCGGCGGGGTCTTCCTTGATAGCCGACCACGGCTTACGCACGTCGAGATAGCCGTTGGCTTCACGGGCCAGCGCCATGCACGCGGCCAGCGCATCACGCAGGCGCACCTGCTCGATGAGCGCGCCGACTTCCTCGAAACCCTCCTCGCTGCGGGCGATGATCGCCTTATCGGCCTCGGTGAGCGTGTCGTAGACGGGAACCACTCCGTCGAAGCGCTTCCAGGCGAAGCTGAGCATACGATTGACCAGATTGCCCCAGGTCGCCACCAGTTCGCCGTTGACGCGATTGAAGAAGCCGTCCCAGGCGAAATCGCTGTCGTGGGTTTCGGGGAAGGTGGCCGCGATGTAGTAGCGGACTGCGTCTGGCTGGTAGCGTTCGAGGATATCCGGCAGCCAGATCGCCCAGTTGCGGCTTTTCGAGAACTGGCGGCCTTCGATATTCATGAACTCGTTGGCGGGCACATCGTAGGGCAGCGACAGGCCGGGGGAATTACCGTTGTAGATGCCGTCAATGCCCATCAGCTCGGCCGGCCAGATGACGGTGTGGAAGGGAATGTTGTCCTTGCCGATGAAGTTGTAGATCTCGGCTTCGGGGTTGTACCACCAGTCCATCCATGCTTCGGGCTGACCGGTGTTCTTCGCCCATTCGATGCTGGCGGTGAGATAGCCCATGACAGCCTCGAACCAGACGTAAAGGCGCTTGTCGTCCCAGCCTTCGAGCGGGACGGGGATGCCCCAGTCAATGTCGCGGGTGATCGGGCGGCCGCGCAGGCCTTCGGCCACGAAGTTGCGGCTGAAGCGCACAACATTGGGCCGCCAGTGCGGCTCGTGCACATCGAGATAGTGCAGCAGCCGGTCAGTGAAGATGCTCAGGTCGAGGAAGTAATGTTCGGTTTCGCGGACGATCAGGCGCTCGTCCGGGTGGCTCTTGCTGCGCGGGTTGATGAGCCGGGTGGCGTCGAGCAGATTGCCGCAGTTGTCGCATTGGTCACCGCGCGCGTCGGGGTAGCCGCAGATGTAACACTCGCCCTCGACGTAGCGGTCGGGCAGGAAGCGCTTCTCGTACTGACTGTAGAGCAGCTGCTGCGTTTCCTTGTAGAGGAAGCCGCGTTCGAGCAGCAGCGTGAAGATATCCTGGGCGATGCGCGTGTGGTTGACCGTGTCGGTGTGCGTGAACAGGTCGTAGCTGATGCCGATTTTCTGCTGGGTGAGCAGGAAGCGGTGGTGGTAGTGCTCGAAGATGCTGCGCGCTGTCACCCCGCGCTTGTCGGCCTCGACCGAAATCGGCGTGCCGTGGCTGTCCGAGCCGGAGACCATCAGCACGCGGTTGCCCTTGAGGCGGTGGTAGCGGGCGAAGATATCGGCGGGCAGGTAAGCGCCAGCCAGGTGCCCGACGTGCAGATCGCCGTTGGCGTAGGGCCAGGCGACGGAAACGTGGATGGTTTTGGACATGGAATGCCTCTCTGTATTCAGCACAAAAAAGGGCCACCTGCTCAACAGCAGACGGCCCGTGCGATCCTTGCCCTGGCTGGCGGCGTTCAGCAGCAGACCGCCGGGGCGCGGCTCACCCGCATCTGCCCGTGAGGGGAAGATGTCCCTGCATTCGCATTGGGAAGGAGGTGTGCAGCGCGTTCATGGGAGAAAGTATACGCCGGAGGGGGCGGGGGTGTCAACGGGGGGGGGTGTGTGCGGGGAGTGGCCGTGAAACCTCCCTCCTTTAGCCCCCTCCACTCCGGCCCTCACCCCTCACCCCTCTCCCTCAGGTCTTTGCATTACCCACAAGTCCGCGCCGGCCGGCGACCCCTCAACCCCTCGTTCCCCTTCTCCCACGCAAGCGGGGAGAAGGGGAGGATAGCCGCAGCGCGGGCGGTTTTTGGTCTTCAATTCACCGTCTAATCGACGTGTCCTACACCCCTCTCCCCGCTTGGGTGGGAGAGGGGCCGGGGGTGAGGGGTGTTTTCGCGGCTTTTCCCCTCAAGATGTGGGTAATGCATAGCCCTCAGGTAGAGGGGAATAGAACGGCGTGCGAACGGGTGTACGCAATCGGGAAAGCGCGGGGCGGCGTGGGCAGATGCGGCGTTATTAGTAAGCCTGTGAAAGAGCGGACAAGGAGACAGAATCAAAATAAGAGACAGACACTTGAGGGAAGAAGCACCGAGACAACAGGACAGAATAAGAGACAAATGGCGCACAATGGGCTCGTTTGGCGGGCGATTGCGACCATAGCGCCACCTTCAGCATAGAGCGTGCGCGCGGGGTTTGGGCGAACGGATGGTGGACCGGGTGGACGCAAAGCGGGCAGACGCGAAGGTGAGCAGGGCTCGATGCATCGTGCCCCTACAGCCTGTCCTCTCGCGGGGAGAGCGCGTAGACCCGGCGGAACGCGAGGAGAGGGACATGGCGTCAGCGCACCCGCCCTTCCGGTTGACTCCGCGCCCGTCTCCCCGCACAATGACGGCAACCCGCCCACACGTTCAGATTTGCCGATGACCGCTTCCCTGCCCCGCCCGATGACGATTGGCGGCGTGACGATTGAGACGCCGCTGGCGCTGGCCCCGATGGCCGGCCAGACCAGCCATGCCTTGCGCCAGATGGCGCGCGAGTTTGGCGATTGCGGGCTGGTTTGCACCGAGCTGTTAAGCAGCCATGCCATCCACTTTCGCAGCGCGAAAACCGAAAAGATGTATGACTGGACGCCCGATGAGCGCCCGTTCGCCGTGCAGTTGTTCGGCAGCGACGCGGGCATGATGGCCGAGGCGGCGCGGGTGGTGGCCGATTTAGGCGCGACGTTCGTGGATATCAACATGGGCTGTTGGGTGCCAAAGGTGGCCGGAAAAGGCGCGGGCGCGGCGCTGCTGCGCGACGTGTGTACGGCCACAACCGTCGTTTCGGCGGTTGTGCGCGCGGTGAGCGTTCCGGTAACGGTCAAGATTCGCAGCGGGTGGGACGAACACAGCCTGACGGCGGTCGAGTTTGCACGCGCAGCGGAAAACTGCGGCGTGCAGGCCATCGCCGTGCATGCCCGCACCGCCTCACAGGGCTTCAGCGGCGAGCCAGACTGGGACATCATCCGGCAGGTCAAGCAGGCGGTGACGCACATTCCGATCATCGGCAATGGCGATGTGCGAACGGCGGACGATGCGCGGCGGATGCTGGAACAGACGGGCTGCGATGGCGTGATGATCGGGCGCGCGGCGCTGGGCCGCCCGTGGATCTTCCACCAGATCGCTCACACGCTGCGCACCGGCGAGATACTGCCCGATCCCTCACCGGCCGAACGCGCCGCGGCGGCGCTGCGCCATGCCGAAATCGCGGTGGCGACCAGCCGCTTCGATGAACGGCAGACGGTGCATGAACTGCGCGGCCAACTGACCAAATATCATCTGGGCGTGCCGGGCGCGGCCCGCCTGCGCGACCAAATCGTGCATGCCGGGTCGCTGGCGGAACTGGCCGCCATCCTGACGCCGGTCATCGAAGGCCGGAGCGTAATCACTGAATCGGTGGCCTGATGGATGCCTGCGGGTTCTAGTTCCCCGCCGGGGCGGTGGCTTCGGGCGTCACCTCGATGAGCGGCATGAAAATCGGGAGCAAGCCGGTGCGGCTGCGCGGGATATCGAACAAGCGGGCGGCCCCCCAGCCAGCCTGTTCGCCGTAGCGCACATAGAGCCACGCGCCATCGGTGGTGCGCGCAATCGGCTCCACCTGTTCGCCAAAGGCCACGACGGTCAGGACGGGTGATTCGAGCGCTGGTTCACGGTGCAGGCGCGCATTGAAGCGGGCGCTAATGAGGGTTTCCGGCCGCACGACCGCATCGGCCTCGTCCACCGTCAGCACGGGCAATGCGTTCGGATCGCCCTGCACCCCAACGGTGAACCACGCCACCCAACCCTGCGCTTCGGGATCGTCGGGCAGCGCGATCAGCAGCCAATCGTTGGCCTCGCCGTCACGGCCAAGCGCGGGCAGTTGTTCGCCGCCATAAAGCTGGCCGACCACGTCGGCGGTGACTGACGGGGCGGCGCGCACGTTGACGCGCCCGTAGGCCTCGACCATCACATCGCCTTCGGGGGTGGCTTCGGCGAGAAGGACGACCGGTAGCGACAGCACATCGGCCTCAGTCAGCACCGCGAAAACGGGCAGCCAGCCCGCCAGCGCCTCCTCGCTTTCGACGGCCAGCCAGCGGGCGGTGGAATCGCGGCCGGTGAGGATGACGACTGCGCCCGATGGAAGCTGGCCGATGATTTCGGCGCGGGTGGCGGGCGCGGCGCGCAGATTAGCGGTGCCATCCACCGTGCCGGTGGGCGCGGCCTGAGCAAGCGCAGGCAAGGCCGCCAGCAGCAGCGCCAGCGCCGCCAGTTTCAGAGCACGCGCCATGAGGTTTTCACGCCATTCGTTCATGCCTCCATTGTAACAGACGGCGAAAGCGGCCCGGCTGGGACTGCTGCGGAAGGCCTGTCTGGCGGGAGGTTGCCCCACGGCGTGGGCGGCAGGGCGAAGAAGCGTTCGCGGATCTCGTTGATGCTGAGGGCGGCGCTGGCGGCGTGGATTTCGGCGAGGCGGGCCTGGGCATCGGTGGGGCGGATGTCGTCAAAGGCCGCTTCGCCGTGCTGTTCCCAGAACGGCAGCAGGTCGGCGGTGATTTTCTGGGCGATGCGGACGAGCTTGGGATAGAGGGTACGCTCGATGAACAGGCGCTCGGCAACGGTGGCGTTGGCCTCGGTCGCGTTGTCCGAGATCAGGCCGGTGGGCACGCCGAAGATGTGCAGGATTTCGTCGCGGTGCGCCTGGCGGCCCTTGAGGAAATCGAGGTCCTGGTGGCTGAGGCCGATGTCGTGCCATTCGATGCCGCCGCCGCGCAGAAAAGCGGTGCGGCGCTGGCCGCCACCGTAGCTGGCCTTCCAGTCGCGCTTGATGCGCTCGAAATCAGCGTCCGAAACGAATTCGCGGATGCTGACAATGCCGGCTGGCACGCCGTTTTCCTGCCCGAAGGTCTGATAGTTCCACTCGGCCATGGCGCGGTCACTGCTCACGGCGAGGCGGGCGGCTTCGAGCGCGGACAGGCCGTAGTAGTCGCTGGCTGGATGCCAGCGGCGGAAGTGGACGATCTCTTCTGGCTCAAGCGGGATGCGCTGGCCGTCGAGTTCGTAGACGTAGCCGCGCAGGTAGCGGGCGGAATCGGGGACGACGGACACGCGCTCGGGCGGTAGCGGCCAGATTTCGACCGGGCGGCCCTGCGCATCGCCCGCCAGATACCAGAAGGCGTTGCCGGTCAATTCGAGCGCGCCCACCGTTTGTTCGATCAGCTCGAAGCGGCTGAGATGCGGGTTGGGCGCGTTGAGCAGCCGGAGCAGCGGATGATCGGGGATTTCGGCGCGGCCAGCGGCCGATTGGCGGAAGACGCGCAGCGGAACCAACGCCGCCGCCTCGGAAATGCGATTTACAGCGACATATACCCAAGGGGATTGTTGATAGAGGCGGGCGTAAGGCGCGCCAGCCAGCGGCGTGTGGTGAAGGGCGGACTGCTGCGGGGCGAGCAGAGCCGCGGCGGGCAGTGAACGGGAACGCGAACGAGAACTGAGGTGGGCGCGAAGCCAGGTGATCATGAACCAACTCCTGTTGAGACAACCGCGAAGGGAAGACGTGTGGTATCTTTATCGGGATGTTCTGGCGACAGGCCGCTTGTTCACCATGAATGATTCCCGTGCGCGCCCGGCCCGGCGCGTACACAACCTGCATTCCGCTACTCCGGTGCTGGCATTCGCCATGGACCGCGATGGGCGGCTGGCGCTGCTTCAGGCGAACCCGGCGATGGCGGCGCGGCACACCGTCTCGCAAGCCCGGGGGAAGTATTGGAGCGAACTGGGCCTGCCCGACCCCGAACGGATCGAGCGTGCGATGCGCCGCGTGCTGAACGGTGAGGCGGTTGAATTTCGCCTGAACGCTGGCGATGAACAGTTTGAAGTAAGCGTCTGGCCCACCTACGACCGGACGGGCGAGCCGGTGGGCGCGTTCGGCATGGCGCGCGTGCGGGGGGCCTCGGGCATCTTCGGCGAGGAAGACTCGACCCGGCTGCGGCACACGCTCGACCATATCGAAGACGGCTACTACGAAACAGACCTGCGCGGGCGGCTGGTGCTCATCAATGAGGCGCTGGCCCGCATCGCCGGCCGGCCGCGCGAGGAACTGCTCGGCGAAGAATGGTTTTATGAAGACCTGGCCGATGCCGGGAACGTGGAGCTGGCACGCGCGTCGTTCGAGCAGGTTTACCGCACACAAGTTCCGATTCAGAGCGTGGAAGGCGAAATCCGCCGGCCGGACGGGACGATGCGCACCATTGACCTGTCCATGTCGCCGGTGCTGAACCCGCGCGGGCGCGTGGTTGGTTTCCGGGGCATCGTGCGCGATGTGAGCGAACGCAGGCGCCTCGATGACGAGATAGCCGTGCGCGTCGAACGTTTGGCGGTGCTCGAGCAGGTGGATACCGAGCTTGGGCAAACGCTGGATGTGGATCAGGTGTTGACCATCGCCATCCGCGCCCTGGTGCTGCTGAGCCACGCCGACGCGGCCGAGATCGCCATTCGTGACGAGCGCACTGGCGTCTACGTGCTGGCCCGCCAATTCGGCTTCAACGAAGTTATCGAGCTGGTGCCGCAGACGATGGGCATCGTTGGCCGCGTGCTGCGCGAGATGAAGCCGGTATTGACGCCGGATGTCAGCGCCGATGAGGATTACTATCGGGTACGCGAAACAACGCGCGCCCAGATGACGTTCCCGCTGATCGCGCATAACCGGCTGCTGGGCGTGGTCAGCCTGGAAACCGACGACCCGGCGCGCTTCACGCCCGAAGTGTTCGAGTTCACCAATCTGCTGACGGCGCGCATGGCGGCGGCCATCGAGAATGCCCGCCTGTACCAGTTGTCGCAGGGGCAGTTGGCCGAACTGCGCGACCTCTATGAGCAGGTGAGCGCGCTCGAACAGATCAAGACGGACATGATCCGCATCGCCTCGCATGACCTGCGCAGCCCGCTCGGCGTGATCATGGGCTACCTCGACTTGCTGCAATTCGACCTGGACGGGCAGTTGAACGAGGAGCAGCGCGGCTTTTTCGACGCCATGAAGCGCGCGGCAGACCGGATGCAGCGCATGACGACGGATATTCTGGCGCTGGAGCGCGCGCAAACGGTGCGGATGCAACCGCACGGGCGCCTGCAGCTGGACCATCTGGTGCGCAAGGTGGTGGACGACTTCGAAGACAACGCGGCGCACAAAGGCGTGAAGCTGGTACGTGACATCCCCACTGAGCGCGTACCCATCGTCGGCGACCCGATCAGTCTGTCGGAAGCGATTGGGAACCTGGTGAGCAATGCCATCAAGTACACACCAAGCGGCGGCACCGTCGAAGTGCGGCTCAAGCGGGAACGCAAAGCGGCCGAACTGCTGATTGTTGACAACGGTATCGGCATCCCTGAGGCGGATCAGGACAAGCTGTTCAGCCCGTTCTACCGCGTCAAGAACGATGAGACGCTCGGTATTGACGGGACGGGCCTCGGTTTGTACCTGGTGCGGAAGATCGTCGAGCAGCATTCCGGCGAAATCATCTTCTGTAGTGAACATGGCAAGGGCAGTACCTTCGGCTTCCGTATTCCGGTCTTTGTCACCTCGGCGCTGGAGACGGCGCAGCCATGAACGACAGTTCACAGAAGCCCGCGCCGCCCAATCTCGACCTGATCCAGTTGGTGCAGGCTGCGCGCCTCGCCTATGATGCGGATGTGCTGCCGTCGCAGGTGAATGGCGTGTACTGGCTGGAGGTCAAGCGCGAGACGCCCGGCCCCGGTCCGACTTCGCGTGCGGGCGCATGGGTGATCGAGACGACGGCAGGCGAGGTAGACGCGCTGTGGGTGCTGGTGCGCGCCGCCACCCGCGATGGGCGGCTGGGCTACAAAGCGAAGGCGGCGACCGCTGCCCGCGCCGGGGGCGGCCAGCGCGAAATCCACGTGGCGGCTTATGACACAGAAGATTCGGCGGATGTCGAGCGGGTGCGCATGGCGCTGGTGGCGCTGGGCGTGACGGGCCCGCTGCGCTACGACCGATCCTGAGCGCCAACACTTCCTCGCTCTTCATTTCTGGTGTGAGCGCCGCGTATAGATGGCCGCACAATCGCCCATTATCATGCGTGAAACGAACAGTCGCCCACGCGGGCGGAGAACAGGACAGGAATGCCGATTCAGATTGACGTGTGGTCCGACTTTGTTTGCCCATACTGCTTCGCTGTTTCCCTCAGTTTGAAAGAACTTCAGGCCACCGACCCCGCTGTCATTCGCTGGCACGCCTACGAACTGCGCCCGGAAGGCTCGCCGCCGGTGCCACCCGTCTATCGCGCCCGGATCGAACAATCACGCCCGGGCCTCGACCAGATGTTCAGAGAGCAATTCGGCGTGGAGATCAAGCACGGCCCGTTCGGCAACGTCAGCCGTGACGCGCATGTGGCGCACGCCTGGGCGCGGGCGCAGGACGAGGCGGCCGGCGAGCGCTTTCACGAGCAGGTCTTCCGCGCTGCCTGGATAGACGGGGCGGACGTATCGTCGCTGGATGTGCTGCGAGACTGCGCGACGACAGCGGGGCTGGACGCTGAGGCGATGCTGGCGACGCTAGCAGACCCGGCCCGGCGCGCGCCGTTCGACGACGAAGTGAGCGCCGATATCGAGCAGGCCTACGCCATGAACCTCAGCGGCGTACCGGCCCTGCTCATCGAGTACCGCTATCTCGTGCCGGGCGCGGTTCCCGCCGATACCCTGCGCCGTATCGTCGCCCAGATTCAGTCGGGCGAGGTGGCCACCCGGTAGATTATTTTGTCACTAGTCGCACAAGGCAGACCCCAGCAATGACTCCAGTTACAGGCATCCTCTGGCTGACGTGGGCGGCGCTGCTGTTCGGCGGCTTTGCGCTGGGCCGCGCCCCCTCGCCCGGCAAGAATCGCATTCCGACCCCGGCGCGGATGGGGTCATCGGCTGTGCTGGTTGTTGCGGCTGTCGTTTTCGCCTTGTACGCGCCGGGCAGCCTGCCGCTGGCGCTGACCGCGCTCGGGATGGCGCTCGGCCTGCTGGGTGACCTGTTCATGGCGCGTCTGATCGTGAAGAGCGAGCGCTTCGTCTTCGGCGGGATAGCGGCGTTCGGGTTGTGCCATGTGGCCTACATCATCGCCTTGTTCGCAGCAGGGGATGCGCTGGGCGCGACGGACGCGCTGCCGCGCTGGGGGGCGCTGATTGCGGCGTGGGTTTTCGGGCTGGTGATGTGGTTCATCGTGATCTGGCGGCCGGCGAAGGAACGCGGGGCGCTGCACGGCGCGGCGCTCGTTTATGCCCTGCTGCTGGCCTCAACGCTGGGCGCGGCGGCCGGGCTGTCGCTGCAACGGCCCGCCTTCTGGCCGGTGGCGCTCGGCGCGCTGCTGTTCCTCATCAGTGACCTGATTCTCGCGGCGCAGTTGTTCAACGGCCTGCGCTTCAGGCTGATCAACGAAACGGTATGGCTGACCTACGGCCCCGGCCAGATGCTGATCGTATTTGGCATGGGCCTGGCACTGTATTCTATGTGATTCATCGCCGAGACGCAGAGGAAACGATAGAGAGCGCCGAGGGTTCAGCTCACTCCGCGCTCTCTTGCTTGTCTCTGCGTCTCGGCGATGAATCGTTTGCTCTTGTGGTTACGCCTTCAACTGTTCAAGGTACTTGCTGCGGAACTTGGCTACTTTGGGCGCAATGATCACCTGGCAGTAGCCCTGATACGGGTGATTGGCGTAGTACTCCTGATGATAGTCCTCGGCCGGGTAGAACGTGTCGAGCGGCGTGACCTCGGTGACGATGGGGTTCGGCCACAGCTTCGACTCGGTCAGCGCGGCGATGGTGCGTACGGCGGTTTCCTTCTGCTCGGGCGAGTGGGTGTAGATGGCCGACCGGTACTGCGTGCCCACATCGTTGCCCTGCCGGTTGAGCGTAGTCGGGTCGTGGATGGTGAAGAACACGTTCAGCAAGTCCTGATACGACACGACGGCCGGGTCATACTCGATCTGCACTACTTCGGCATGGCCCGTGCGCCCGGTGCAGACCGCCTCGTAGCTGGGGCGAGGCGTTTGACCGCCCGCGTAGCCCGATACGACCGATATAATGCCCCTGAGCTGGTCGTACACCGCCTCCAGGCACCAGAAGCAGCCGCCCGCCAGCGTGGCCTTTTCGGTGGATGTGGTCATGGTTCCTCCCTATTCGAAATGAGAGTTGAAGGTTGAAAGTTGAAAGTTGAAAGTTGAAAGAAAGAAGTGCTGCGACGCATCTTCGCAGTGCAATCATTGGACGCGATGTTCGCGTCCAATGTGACCCCACTGGGCAAAATGCTCATGGCCTGCTCAGGCGGCTATTCCCGCTATAATCGGACGCCTCCAGAATATACGCCGCTTTCGGTGAAAGAGGGTTCTTGTCATGCCCGCCACCATTCGTTTGACCACCGCGCAGGCCATCATTCGTTTCCTCGCCGAACAGCACGTTGAGCGGGACGGCGTCGAGAACTCGTTCTTCGCCGGCGTGTGGGGCATCTTCGGCCACGGCAACGTCGCGGGTATCGGCCAGGCGCTGCAGCAGTACAGCGAACATATCCGCTACTACCAGTGCCGCAACGAGCAGGCGATGGTGCATACATCCGCTGCCTACGCCAAGGCCAAAAACCGCCTGCAAACCTTCGCCTGCACGACCTCGATTGGACCAGGCGCGCTGAATATGGTCACGGGCGCGGCGATGGCGACCGTCAATCGGCTGCCCGTGCTGCTGCTGCCCGGCGATATCTTCGGCGAGCGCATTCAGGCCCCGGTGCTCCAGCAGCTCGAGGCTGAATGGTCGCAGGACGTGAGCGTCAACGACTGCTTCAAGCCGGTCTCGCGTTACTGGGATCGCGTCTATCGCCCCGAGCAGATCATCACCAGCCTTCCCGAAGTCATGCGCGTACTCACCTCACCCGCGAATACCGGCGCGGTCACGCTGGCGCTGCCGCAGGACGTGCAGGCGATGGCCCACGGTTACCCGGCCGCCCTGTTCGAAAAACGCATCTGGCACATCCCGCGCAACCGTCCCGATGCCGCCGCGCTTCATCGCGCCGCTGAGTGGATTCGCGAAGCCAAACAGCCGGTCATCGTGGCCGGCGGCGGCGTGCACTACAGCGAGGCCCACACCGCGCTCGCCCAGTTCGTCAACCAGACAGGTATCCCTGCCGGTGAAACGCAGGCCGGCAAAGGCTCGCTCCCCTACAACCATCCGCTCAATTTGGGGGCCATCGGCGTGACCGGCACGTTCGGCGCGAACATTCTCGCCCGTGAAGCCGACCTGATCATCGGCATCGGCACGCGATACAGCGACTTCACCAGCGCCAGCAACACCGCCTTCCAGAACCCGGACGTGCGCTTCATCAACCTCAACGCCGCCGAGTTCGACGCCTTCAAGCGGCACGCTCTGCCGCTGGTGGGCGATGCCCGTGCGACGCTGGAAGAACTGGCCGAAGCGCTGCAAGGGTGGCAAACGGATGCGGCTTATCAGGCGCGGGCGAAGCAGTACAACGCCGATTGGGACGCCGAGGTACAGCGCATTTACGACCTTGAACATGGCCCTTTGATCTCGCAGGGTGAGGTGATCGGCGCCGTCAACACGCTCTCGCGCCCGCAGGATGTGGTGTTGGGCGCGGCGGGCAGCCTGCCCGGTGACCTGCACAAGCTGTGGCGCACGCGCGATCCGAAGGGCTATCACCTCGAATACGGCTTCTCGACGATGGGCTACGAAATCGCGGGCGGTATCGGCGTGGCGATGGCCGAGCCTGAGCGCGAAGTCTACGTGATGATCGGCGACGGCTCGTACCTGATGCTCAGCACCGAACTGGTGACCGCCGCCGCCGAAGGCGTCAAGATCACGGTCGTGCTGCTCGACAATCACGGCTTTGCCAGCATCGGCGGCCTGTCGAAGTCCATTGGCAGCGACGGCTTCGGCACGAAATACCGCCAGCGCAGCACCACCGGCGAGCTGGACGGCGACGTGGTGGCGGTGGACTTTGCCGCCAACGCCGCCAGCCTGGGCGCGCACGTGCTGAAGGCGAACGACCGCGACTCGCTGGCCGACGCGATGACTGCCGCGCGCGAGGTTGAGGGCGGCCCGGTGGTGATCGTGGTCGAAACCGACCGCAGCCAGCGCGTGGGCGGCTACGAAAGCTGGTGGGACGTGGCCGTGGCCGAGGTGAGCGACCAGCCGGCAGTACAGGCCGCCCGCGCCAAATACGTCGAAGAAAAGAAGAAGGAACGCTGGTTCCTGGGGGGTGGGTCGTAGCCCATTGAGGCAGGAGGTGTCTGAATGATCAGTTTCTGGCGCGTTGGGCTTGGTTTGCTTGCTGCAGTGATGCTCTCCGGCGCAGTGGGCGCGCAGGAACCAAGCCAGCCGCGCCCGCTGCTCATGAGCGCCGTCCGCGATGAGCAGTTCATCACCGGCACGGACCTGTACCGGCTGGCCAATGACACGTGGGAGGCCGTCACGACCGACGGCTACAAGGGCGGCTTCAGCCTCTCGCCGACCGGCTTCATCATGGCGTATCAGTCTGTTCCCAATGCGCTGCGCCCGGTTGTCGAGGGCGGCGCGGGTTGGCTGGCCGGCGCGGTCTGGGATCTGCGGCTCCTCGATCTGACGACCGGCGAAAGCCGCCTGATTGCTGCGCAGCCAGCCGGGTTTGCCGTCGAAGATGACGGCCAAATTCGGAACGGCGTCACGCGCTCAACTCCAGTGTGGTCGCCGGACGGCGCGGCGCTGGCGTGGACCGAACAGGACTATCCCGCCACCGGCATGGCCCGTCTCATGGTCTACGATCTGGTCAGCGGCGAAACGCGCACGCTTGATGCTGAACTGCCGCAGGTCACCATGAGCGCCGACGGACTGCCACGGGATCTGACCTGGGGCCACAGCGACCTGGTGATCTCGGAGACGGGCGTTGAAACCCTGCGCTTCTACGACCCGAAAGACGGGCTGCGGCAGGTCGTTCCCGCGCCTGATGACTTCGGCGAGGCATGGCTTCCGCTGGCAGGTCCACTGTGGGTCGCGTTTGCGGGTGCAGACGCGCAGGTGATCGTGCAGGCCGGGCCGTGGCTGTGGCGGCAGGTGGACTCCGAAACGGGCGAAATCACCCTGTTTTGTGGTGTGCTGGAGCAGATGAGCGCTTCAAGCCCGGACACGTCGCTGCGACTGGCGCGGGACACGACGCAGCCGGAAGCCGCGGGCGAATGGCGGATCGTGTCTGCCGACGGCGAAGAGATCAGGGCGTTCGAGGCGGGTCAGCAGCCACAAGTCGTTCTGTCGCCGCAGGGCGAGCGTGCTGCTTTTCCTGAAGGGGCGGAAATAATGATCTATGATGGGAATGAATTTGTCCCAGCCGAACTCCCCTCCGGTCTATCCAATCCCCGGCTCTACTGGGGCTGGACCGAATGGCGCTCGGCTCCGCCCATGAATCTTGAGTGCAGCATCGGATAATCCGGCAACGACGGCGGCGAAGTGACCGAATACCGCGAGTGGTACCTCCGCAAGCCCGCCGCGCAAGGGACAACCAACTGATTC
>JAEURB010000279.1 GCA_016788435.1 Anaerolineae bacterium
AGGACTCACACAGGAACACTGAGGTTATTCACGAAGGCACAAAGCAAATCCGTCGTGCCTTCGCAATTCGCCCTAGAGCCTCGGCGGCGTCACACCACGCTGGCCCTGGTACTTGCCCTTGCGGTCGGCGTAGCTGACCTCGCACACCTCGTCGGCCTCGAAGAACAGCACCTGCGAGATGCCCTCGTTGGCATAAACTTTGGCGGGCAGCGGCGTGGTGTTGCTGATTTCGATGGTGACGTGGCCCTCCCACTCCGGCTCGAAGGGCGTTACGTTGACGACCAAACCCGCGCGCGCGTAGGTTGATTTTCCGAGGCAGACGCACAGCACGCCACGCGGAACCCGGAAGTATTCGATGGAACGGGCCAGCACGAACGAGTTAGGCGGGATGATGCACACCTCACCGCTGAACTCGACCATCGAGTTAGGGGAAAAGTTCTTGGGATCCACCACCGTATTATAGACGTTGGTGAAGATGCGGAACTCATCGGCCACGCGCATATCGTAGCCGTACGACGACAGGCCGAAGCTGATCACGCCTTCGCGCACCTGCCGCTCAATGAACGGCTCAATCATGCCCTGCTCCAGCGCCATCTGCCGAATCCAGCGGTCTGCTTTCAGGCCCATCAAAAACCTCCATATGAGAAGCGCGGAGTACTGAGTGCTGAGTAAACCGAGTATGGCGTGCTTTTGAATTAGCACTCCGCACTCGGTACTCAGCACTGGTTTTGCTACATCACCTCGGGCGTTGTCATGCCCATCAGGCGCAGGGAACGCCTGAATATGGCCTGCGCCGCCTTGAAGAAGCGCAGGCGGGCGGCGGCCAGTTCCGGCGGCACGTCTACACCCAGCACGCGCACGCTGTCGAAGATGGGATGGAAGATGTTGGCCAGTTCCAGCGCGTAGAAGGCGATCCGGTGCGGCTCGAAGAACTCGACCGAGTCAGCGATCACTTCCGGTAGTTCGAGCGCCTTGCGCAGGAAACGCATTTCCGGCTCGCCGAGCAGGCTGAGGTCGGCCCCGTCGTCGGTCACGCCGCGCGCCGCCGCCTCGCGGAAGATGCCGGCACAGCGCACGTGGGCGTACTGGATGTAGTAAACCGGATTGTCGTTCGACTTCTTCACCGCCAGGTCGAGATCGAAGTTGAGATGCGTGTCGGACGAGCGCGCCAGCAGCATGTAGCGCACAGCGTCGGGGCTGGTCTGGTCAATCAAGTCATCAAGCGTCTCGAAATTGCCGGCCCGCGAGGACATACGCACGACTTCGCCGCCGCGCAGCAGGGCCACCAACTGCACGATGATGACATGCACCTTGTCTGCGTCATAGCCCAATGCGGTCAGGCCGTTGCGCACGACCTGATACTGCGTGTTGTGGTCAGCGCCCAGCACATTGACGGCCAGGTCAAAGCCGCGCTCCAGCTTGTTGACATGATAGGCGATGTCGGGCAGCGTATAAGTCGGTTCGCCGCTGCTTTTGACCATCACGCGGTCTTTGGGGTCGCCGAAGCGAGATGATCGGAACCAGATCGCCTCGCCCTTGCCAGCTTCTTTGGCATCATCGTCATCGGGCGCGCCACCGTCCGTTTCGGGGGCTGCTGCGCGATAGATGTACCCGGCGCGGTCGAGCCGTTCCAGCACAGCGTCGTTCGCGCCGCTGTCGTAGAGCGTGTTCTCGTTGAAGAAGACATCGTGCTGAATATCCACCCGGGCCAGAGTGGCCTTGATCATCTCGAACATCTTCACTTCGGCGTACAGCTTGAAGGCCTCGTAGCCCTTGTTCAGCCACGAGTCGCCCACCTCGGCCACCAACTGCGCCGCAAAGTCCTTCAGGTAATTGCCCTGATAAAAGCTCTTGCGCTCATCGTCTATCATCTCATAGGGAAGGCCGAGCGCCTCGAGATAGCGGATGCGCAGGCTGTTGCCGAGCGCCCGCATCTGCGCGCCCGCGTTGTTGAAATAGTACTCGCGCTCGACTGCGTAACCGGCCGCTTCGAGCAGGCGGGCCATGGTATCGCCCACAATCGCGCCCCGGCTGCGGCCAATGTGCAGCGGCGCGGTGGGGTTGGCGCTGACGAACTCAACCTGCGCCCGTTTGCCCTGCCCCTCGGCCAGTTCGCCCAGCACCTCACCCTCGGCGATGATGGCATCCGCCTGCGCCTTCAGCCAGGCCTCATCCAGCCAGAAGTTGAGATAGCCGGGCGCGACCGCTTCGGCTTTGGCCACGTAATCCGGCTTCATCACCTGTTCGGCAACCAGCACCGCGATTTGCGCCGGGTTCATACGCGCAGGCTTGGCCAGCCCCATCAGTGCCACGCTGTAATCGCCTTGTCCGGCGCGCTTCGAGGAGCGCACGTCCAGTGCGGGCAGGTCAAAGGCCGGGAGTTTTCCCTCGGCCTGCAGCGCGGCCAACGCCTCGCGCACAACGCGCGTCAATTCGACAGGTATCAGGATCACAGTACTGCTCCGGTTTTTCCCTGGCTGGAAAGTGTGAATTGAACCACAGAGACGCCCCGAAAATGGAGACTCAATTTTTGCGGGTAATCAGGAGGGCGCTGACGCCGCGAGCGCAGACTATCGAAGCAGGCCGGTTTCGCGCAGCCAAGCCGCCGAACGCTGCGCCCCTTCATCGGGCGGCGTGCGCGCCTGCCAACCGAGCAACCGATGCGCCTTTTCCGCGCTGAACGATGACGGGCCAATGGCCTGCTCAATCATATCAGGCAAGTCACGCAGTACACTGTCACGCGGGGACACAGCCATCACAAGACCAGCGGCTATCCGGCCGGCCAGCGGCGGAAGCGGCAACCAGTTATCATGCCCGGCCAGCGCCGAGTAAGCGCCAATGTAAT
>JAEURB010000193.1 GCA_016788435.1 Anaerolineae bacterium
CACTCCAACCCGAATCATCAGAAAGTGAGAGTGTCACCTTGCAGGCAGTCGCTACTCAGCCGAATGCCGGACGCAGGAAGCGCCGTGGTGGAAGCAACAAGAATCTGCTGCGCGCTATTCGTTCGCTTGGCCAACACCGCCAACTACTGTTCATCACCTATGGCGCGCTGATTATCGCCACCCTGGCGCAGCTTGCCGTGCCGCAATTGATCCAGAACATGATCAACGCCATCACGGGCGCCACTGTGGCCAACACCGTCCTCGGCCTGCCCCAGTTCGCGCAGGGCTTCGCCGCTGGGCAGGCCGGTTACACGGTCGAGGAACTACAGAACTTCCAGGCGAACAGCGTCACGTTGCTGCTCACCTCAGCAGTCATCATCCTGATTTTCGCCCTGGTGCGGGGCGTGTTCTCCTTCATCCAGACCTTCAACTCGGAGAAGCTGTCCCAGTCCACCGCCTTCAATTTCCGTAACTCGATGTTCGCCAAGCTGCAGCGGCTGTCCTTCAGCTATTACGACCAGAACCAGACTGGCCAGTTGATGATCCGCGCGACCGACGACATCGAAAAGGTGCGCTTGTTCATCGCGCAGGGCCTCCTCCTGGCCGTGCAGGCCGTCCTGCTGCTGGTAGCCACGCTGGTCATCCTGTTCGCCACCAACTGGCAGTTGACGCTGGTTGTGCTGCCCATCCTGCCGATTGCGCTGGTCGTCTTCATGATCTTCGGCGCGCTGGCCCAGCCGTTATTCATGGGTGTGCAGAAGCGCCTGTCGGCGCTGAATACCATCCTTCAGGAGAACCTGGCCGGCATCAAGGTCGTCAAGGCTTACCACCGTGAGACCCACGAGCAGCAGCGGTTCAATTCGGCGGCCGATAATCTGCTCGTACAGCAGCTGAAGGTCGCGCGCACCTTCTCGTTCCTGTTCCCGGTCATCTTCCTGATCATGCAGTTCGGCCAGGCTGCCATTCTCTACTTCGGCGGCCGTGAGATCATCAACGGCACACTGTCGCTCGGTGACTACCAGGCCTTCAGCCTCTATGTCATCTACGTCTTCTTCCCGCTCGGCCAGCTCGGCTTCATCATCTCCCTGATGGCACAGGCGAGCGCGTCGGCCGACCGTGTCTATGAGATTCTCGATGCCAAAAACGAGATCGAGAGCAAGCCAGGCGCACTGCCGATGCCCCCCATTCAGGGCGGTGTCGAGTTCGACCATGTCACCTTCCGCTACTTCGATAGCGGCGCTCCCGCGCTCGAAGATGTCAGCTTCACCATCCAGCCGGGTATTACGGTGGCCCTGCTCGGCGGTACTGGCAGCGGCAAGACCAGCATCATCAACCTGATCCCGCGCTTCTACGACGCCACCGAGGGCAGCATTCGTATAGACGGCCACGACGTGCGCGATGTGACGCTCGACAGCTTGCGCTCGCAAATCGGCATCGTGCTGCAGGAAACCAACCTCTTCAGCGGCTCGATCCGCGACAACATCGCCTTCGGCCGCCCCGATGCCAGCGACGAGGAAGTGGTGACCGCCGCCACCATGGCCGCTGCCCATGACTTCATTACGGGCTTTCCTGATGGCTATGACACCAAGGTGGGCGAACGCGGCACGACGCTTTCGGGCGGCCAGAAGCAGCGCATCGCCATTGCTCGCGCCCTGCTGCTCGATCCCCGCGTCCTCATTCTCGACGACTCGACGAGCAGCGTGGACTTGCTCACTGAGGCCACCATTCAGGCGGCGCTCGACAAACTGATGCATGGCCGCACCAGCTTCGTGATCGCCCAGCGTATCACTACCGTGCTGAATGCCGACCTGATCCTCGTGCTCGACAAGGGCAAGCTGGTCGCCAGCGGTAAGCACGCCGATCTGCTGGAGAACGAACCGCTCTACGCCGAAATCTACTACTCGCAGCTCGTCGAAGATGCCGCCCAGATGGCCACGTCTGCCGAGCCGGTCACGGAGGCACAGAACCCATCATGATGGGGATGGATAATCGCCGGTTCTTCGAAACCGAAACGAGCAAGCCAAAAAGCCCGTTCGTGACGCTGGGGCGCTTCGCGCGCTGGTTCCGGCCCTACTGGTGGCTGGTGCTGCTCTCGCTGGCCTTCATCATCGGCGCGACGTACGTGCAGGTGCTGACGCCGGAACTAACCGGCCAGGCTGTGGACTGCTACCTGTTCCCGACCAACCCGGAAGCCTGCTGGGTCACCGGCGGCACGATCCCCGTCACCGACGAGGAGAAGATCGCCGGGCTCGCCGGGCTGGTGCTGGTGCTGTGCGTGCTGTTTGTCGCCAGTTCCGTCTTCAATGGCCTCGGCTTCTACACCATGTCCGTCGCCGCCCAGCGCGTGCTGCGCGCCCTGCGCGAAAAGCTCTTCGGTCACCTGGAAACCCTTTCGCTCGGTTACTACGCCGAGCATGAGGCCGGGCAGGTGATGAGCCGCGTGACCAACGACATTGACACGATCCAGCAGGTACTCGGCTTCGGCCTGGTCAGCGTGGTCAGCGGCTTCCTGCTCATGGTCTGGATTGCGGTCGTCATGCTGCAAACCAGCGTCGCCTACGCGCTGATCAGCCTGTCGGTCGTGCCGCTCATGTTCCTCACCACGACCTTCCTGTCGGGGCGCGCACGCAAGGCCTTCCGCAAGAGCCGCCAGCAGATCGGCAACGTCAATGCTGAACTGCAGGAAAGTCTGTCGGGCGTGCGTGAAGTGCAGGCCTTCAACCGCGAAGCCGAGAGCATTGCCTCGTTCACCGATACCAACGCAGCCAACCGCGACGCCAACATCCGGGCGGCCTCCTACACCAGCGCACTCGGCCCCACGCTTGAAGCGCTCGGCTATGTTGGCATGGCGATTGTGGTGGTTGTCGGTGGCTTGGCCGTGCTGCAGGATGTGCCGCTGCTTGGCGCCTCGATTACGCTCGGCACGGTTTTCGCCTTCCTGCAGTATGAGCAGCGCTTCAACCAGCCGGTACAGCAGATTTCGGTGCTGTGGACGAATATCCAGAGCGCGGTGGCCGGCGGTGAGCGCATCTTCAGCCTGATGGACACTGCGCCAGACATTGTGGATGCGCCGAACGCGCAGCCGATCGCGCCGATTGAGGGCCGCGTTGTCTTTGAGAACGTGCAGGCTGGTTATCAGGACGCTGTCCATGTTCTGCGCGGCATCAATTTCACGGCCGAGGCAGGCCAAACCGTCGCTATCGTCGGCCCAACCGGCGCGGGCAAGACGACCATCATCAACCTGATTCCCCGCTTCTACGACGTGACCGGCGGCCGGGTGACGATTGACGGCCACGACGTGCGCAGCGTGACGATGGGCAGCCTGCGCTCGCAAATCGGCATCGTGCTGCAGGATACCTACCTGTTCTCTGACAGCGTGATGAACAACATCCGCTACGGCAATCTTGATGCCAGCGACGATGAGGTGATGGCGGCTGCTAAGCTTGTGCAGGCCGATGGGTTCATCGAGCGCCTGCCGGAAGGTTATCAAACTGTTCTGGGCGAGCGCGGTGCGGGCCTCAGCCAGGGCCAGCGCCAGCTACTGGCTATCGCCCGCGTCGCCCTCAACAACCCGCGCATCCTGATTCTGGACGAGGCGACAAGCAGCGTGGATACGCGCACCGAACGCCTGATCCAGCGCGCGTTCGAGCAGATCATGGCCGGGCGCACCACCTTCGTCATCGCCCACCGGCTGAGCACAATTCGCAACGCCGATATGGTGATGATGCTGCGCGATGGCGAGATCATCGAGCGCGGCAAACACACCGAGCTGCTGGCCATGCGCGGTGCGTACTACGAGCTGTACATGAGCCAGTTCCGCGCTCAGGAAGCGATGGTCACTGGCAACGGCCACAGCGAACCGCCTGCCAAGTCACCCGGCCCGCTCACGCCCTCGCTGGCTACCGGCGGAGATTAGCTGACTTCACCCCCTATCCCTTCCCCGCTTAGCAATACCGGGTAAGAGGGTCAACCTTCCACACAATAAAGCGGGCGCTCCCTTTCGAGAGCGCCCGCTTTCCCCCACCATACGCATCTTTCAACGCGTAACTCTCAACTCATATCTCGTAAAGCCTAGCGCAGGCACACCAACCGGAAGCCGATGCTGCCGAAGTGCGACTCCGGGTTCAGCGGCAGATACGAGTGGTTCTGTGCGCGCTCATACGGGCTCATGAACGAACCGCCATGCACGCCGCGTGGCTTCTCGGCCGTCACATCCGTATCGTCGTAGGCGCTGTTCAGGCACCACTCCCACACGTTGCCCGCCATGTCAAAGACGCCGTAAGGGCTGACGCCGGTTCCGTAGCGCATGACCTCGTTCGTCATACGAACCTTGCTCTCCAGCGTGTTGCTGTGCTGAATGTCAAACTCATCGCCCCACGGGTACAGCCGGTTCTCGTCGCCGCGCGCCGCCAACTGCCACTGCTGGCGCGTCGGCAGCGTGATCTGCAGGCCGGTCTTGGCCGAAAGCCACGCGCAGAAGGCCATCGCATCGAACCACGTCACATTCTCACGCGGCCGGTTGTCTCCCTGGTACTTTCCCGTCAGTGGGATGGTGTTCTTGTCGCGCCAGGCCCGCGCCGCCTTCGAGAAGCCCCACCAGTCCACGTTGGCGTAACCCTGCTCGTCGTTCAAAAACACGTCATACTGAGCATTCGTCACCGGGTAGCGGCTGGCGTAGAAAGTCGAGATCTGCAGGACATCCTTGCGCGAGTGGCCATTCTTGCCGGTGACGATGGTCAGCTTGCCGGCCGGGATTTCGCACCATTCGAGCATTGGAATGACCGGGCGCGGGCGGGGTTTCATCACCGGCAGCGGCACACTGGCTGACTCGAACGAACCGTCGGCCATCACCAGTTCGGCCAACCCCTCCGGGTCGTATTCCGGGTGATCCTTGTGGAAGCTGAGGAAGGACGCAACACCAATCGGGCGGGTACGCTTGCGGCGAACCAGCTCGACGATGGAGTAGTACTCCATCTCCGAGGCGCGCTGACGCATCTGCTCTTCCAGCCCGGCCTCGGCCTCGCGCAGCATATTATCGAGGCTGATGTACTGCACCTGCACGCCCTGCTCGATGGCCCGTTTCAGCAGAAACACGGCTTCGTCGTAGCGGCCGGCTTCCATCGCGTCGGCCGCCTTGGTGATGATGGCGGTCACATTGGTCGTCACGACCACCGGCTCATCGTCGCGGCTGGTATGCGAGAAGCCCCGGTAGCCTCCGCCGCGCCCGTTGCCAAAGGTCGTGTTACGCAGGCTCGTGCCCCCGCCGATTTCGATCAGGTGAATGGCATTGAGCAGCGGGGCGCCCGCGTTGAAGGTCAGCCCGCCGCTCAGGTCAGCATACTGGATTTCGCGGATGTTCTCAGGCACATCCGTTCCGCGCCGGATGATGACGGGAAAGATGTGACGCCCACTGTCGAGCGCAATCTGCAACTCACGCAGGCAGTACTCCGACGTCACGGACTCGGGCGAGAGCAGGTAAACAAAGCCCTCGCACCAGTCCAGGCGGCGGCGGATTTCATCCCACCAGCGTTGGCCGGCGTACAGCCGTTCATCCAGCCAAACCTCATGCAATCCAGATAGCGCTTCGGCGATCTGGATGGCAATTGGCTGGTCCACTCGGGCATAGCTCAGAAACAGGCTCATCGAGTTCACTCCCCCACGAGCGACACTGCCCCCGGAGCAGTTGGTTCAGTTTCCGCCGCCATTGCACGACCGCGGCGGCGGCTTCCTGGGTACCGATGGCTTCCAAAGCCGCAGCCGCCACATCACACACGCGCTGCTGGTCCCAGTCTGCGCCGCCAAAGTCGTTCAGATGCTCGATCAGCTTCGGCACGGCCGCTTCGTCGCCCAGTCTCCCCAGCGATTCCGCAGCGGCCAT
>JAEURB010000334.1 GCA_016788435.1 Anaerolineae bacterium
ACGTTGGCGAACTCGCGGGCTTCAAGGAAGAATTGACCTTCCGGGGTAGGCGTGCGTGTGGGCGTTGCGCCGGTACCGGGAACAACCTCCGGCGCGGTCGTGGCCAGGTTGACGGGCTGAGGCGTGGCGGTCGGGCCTTCCTGGGCCGTAGCTAACCGCACTCCGATAGTCAGCATAATCGCCAGCGCGATCAGGTTAGCCGAGATTGTGCGTTTCATGGGCGCAAGTTTACCATGCCTAACGCTGAACCTCGTTTGGAGCCACCCCACGTGCGGCCTCCGCAATACGAAGCTCGTCGCCCTTCACGAGATAGCCCTGATACTCCTGCCCCGGCAAATCCACCACCTGCCAGCCACCCAGCACCATCGGCGGCGGCGTTGCGCTCCCCGTACAATCCATGCAACTGGCGGGCAGCCATTCGCCATTATAGCGGCGCGCAAAATGCGCGTGCGTTCCGTTCGACACCCCGCCCTCGCAACTGGGCCGACCAATCTCTTCACCAGCTCGCAGCACCGCGCCTTCGGCCACCCGATCCTGAGACGCGATATGCAAATACAGCACCGTCCATCCCGTGAATTCGTTCCCATCTCCGTCCAGGTCAAGGATCACGACCCCGCCATCAGACCACGTGACTACACCATCCGCCGCTGCGGTGACGAAGTGAGCGGATACGTAACACGGGCCATTCACTTCAGCGGGGTCGTCAGGTGGCGCGAAGTCCACCGCGGCCCACGCGCTGCCGCTCCCCCAGCCACCGTGTGGCCCGCCCGTGAAGTACCAGGTCTCTCCTTCGCCAATGGGCAGTTCCAGTTCGGGCTGAACGAGGTTCGCTGGTACGGGCGCTTCGGGCGGCGCGGTGAGTGGATTGCCGAAGAGCCTGCTGTATGTAGCGAGAAAGCCGTTCGGGCTGACGGCCCGCAGCCATTCCGGTTCGGCCAGCATCTTGCTGAAGACGTGCTGCACAGCGGCTGTGCCAGGCTCCAGTCCATCGGCCAGCAGATAGCGCGCGCCGTCGGCCAGTTCGAGTATCTCCAGCCTGCGATACTTGCGGCCGTAGTAGCCCGCGTTCAGCCGGTCGGCCGCCCACGCCAATTGGCGATAGAGGCCGGTACGGCCCAGATCGCCGAGCGAAATGGGCGCAAAGATGGGATATAACTCGGCTTCCAGGCTGGCGTCACGGATGGTAAGCAGCCGGTTGCGGTACTCCAGCATCGCCAGCAGCACGCGGGCATCCACCCCGAATTCGCGTGACACGCGCTCGACGATAGCCGGGCCACTCATCTCGGCGCCATCTACCACTTCCCGCATCTCGCGCAGCCTGCCAGGTTGTGCAGTTGCGAATTCAATGGCATCGAAGTCAACGCTGGCCGGACCGCGCACCAGCAGCCCATCCGGCAGCAGGGGAACAGATGGGCCAGTTTGCACCGGGCGGCCGGGCAGGTTCAGCGTTTGGCCCTCAAACAGCGCGTCCGGATTAGTAATCTCGTTGAGGGAGAGCAGCGTTTCGACAGTCGTGTTATGAGCCAGTGCGATGGCCGTCAGCGTATCGCCCGCCTGAACGACGTACGTGAGTGGCGTTTGCGTCGCTGCGGCGGCGGCAGGTAGTGATGGCGCTGCAGTAGCTACGACGGTTGACGGCATGGGCGGCATTTCCGTCGCTCGTGAAGTCGCGCCAGTTGGCGGCGGGAACGTGGCCGTGATGACAATCACCTCGTCCACACCGCGGTCGCAGGCTATGGCGGCGGCCACCAGCAGTAGCCCGGCCAGCAGGATACGCCAGCGCACTAGGTTCCGCTCCATCTTCCGGTCAAACAGCGCACTCGCCCTTGCCAGCCGCAGTGGGAAGCCATCCGCGCTCTGGAAACCGGCACACAGGCGCGGGTATACTGAACGCATTCCACGCGAAAAACATCACCGGAGGAGCAAAGACCGATGGCGACACACGAAGAAGTCGAAGCGTTGTTCACCCACATGCAGGAAAAGTTCGACCCCGAAAAGGCGGAGGGGTTGGATGCGGTCATTCAGTTTGACCTGACCGGAGACGGCGGCAGCAAGCACTGGCTCAAGATTTCTAACGGCACGCTGAATTATGGTGAAGGCACCGACCCGGCTGCGCGTATGACTGTGCGTGGTTCCACCGATGACTTCGTAGCGCTCATGAATGGCAAGCTGCAACCGATGCAGGCGTTCATGCTTGGCAAGATCAAGGTCGCGGGCGATACCAGCCTCGCCATGCGGCTGATGCCGCTTATCAGCTAAACGCGCCCACAATCGGGGCCGTTTTCACGTGGTCGGCCCCGTTGATTCTCGTCATTCGTCCTGGTCGTCCATGTCCAGCAGATAGAGCGCCGGATCGCCCCCAATATTCGCAGATGCGATCGCATCCTCGATGGTATTCAGCAGATCATCGTCGTCGCTGGCTCGCGCTTCCTCGCTCAAATCCTGCAGCACTCGCTTCGCCTCGCGCCCGCCAATCTCGCCGAGCGACCACACGGCCACATCGCGGATTTCGGCATCGTCATCAAACACGATCTGCGTCAGCGCCGGAATCGCGTCCTCAAGTTCGAGTTCGCCAGCAGCGCGCGCCGCTTCGAAGCGCAGTTCGCGGTCGTCGCTCCCCAGTTCGTCCAACACAATCGGGGCCCAGCGTTCGTCGGCCGAGCAACCCATCGCAAACAGCGCGCTCACCTTCATGCGTTGCTCGTCGCTCTGATAAGCTTCGTGAATGGCCTGCTCAACACGCTTGGTCGTTGAGTTGGAAACGGCCTCAAGGGCGCGCCGCCGGACTTCGATATCCTCGCTTTCATCGTCAAAGATATCGAGGAGAATCTCCTGCGCACGTTTGAAAGCGCCCGCATCAATCTCCTCGAGTTCGCCCATCAGCACGAACTGTCCGAGGCCAATCGCAGCGGCGACGCGCGCATCCACCGCGTCATCGTCGCGAACCATCACAAGTAGCTGCTCCATCACATCCAAACTTGTGTCTTCCCACAGCAGGTCCACAGCCAACGCGCGTACCGCCCCCGAAGGGTCGCCGAGCGCCATTCGGCCCACCGGGTTGAAGTCGAACTCGAAGCTGGCCTCGGCCGCTTCACCCAGCGCGAAGAGAATGCGGCGCCGCACATCGTCATCCAGCGAAGGCCAGGCAGTGGCAAGTCGTTCGATCTCCTCGCCAGATAGCCCATCCAGGCCATAGATGGCGGCGGCCGGGACAGCGCCCTCGCCCATCGTGTTCAGCAATTGCAGCGTCGCGTCGAGTGCAGGGCGTTCGCCGCGTTCCTGGCTGTCAGTTGGAGCCATTGGTTGGTTTCTACCTTAGCAGGCTGGTAATCGGATTCAGGATGTCGTTGACCAGTACGACGGCCATCAGCGAAAGCAGAATGAGCAGCCCGATCAGATGGACACGGCCCTCGCGTTCGGGCGGGATCGGTCGCCCACGCACAATTTCGATGACCACAAACAGGATTCGCCCGCCATCCAGCGCAGGGATCGGCAGCAGATTGGTCAAGCCAAGTGCCATGCTGATCAGCGCAACGTATTCCAGAATGATTGACGGCCGTTCCTGCTGAATGCTTTCCTGTAGGAACACGCCGCCAGCTTGGCTTAGGCCGAGCGGGCTAACTACGCGTAATTCGTTCGGGTCAGCATTGCCTTGCAGCAGGCGGCCTGGCAGTGACAGCATACCGTCAACGACGGCCCACATTCGTTCGGCCGCGTAACGCATGGCATCCATCAGCGGCAGGGGCTGCAAGGATTGCTGCGGTAACCCGTCCTGCAGCACTGCGCCGAAATCACCGGTAAGTGCGGCCGAAGCGATTTCGATGCCAATAGCGCCCTGTCCGGCGGGCGGCGCGCTGCGCGGCGTGAGTTCGATACTGAGCGATTCCCCGTTTCGGAGAACGGCGAGCGCGATCGTTTCGTCCAGATGCTCGCGCGTGATTGCCTGCAGAGCTTCGCGGGACGGCATTTGCTCCCCGTTGAAGCTGATAACGATATCTCCTGGCTGCAGCCCGGCCCCTTCCGCCGGCGAGTCCGGTGCGATCCCCATGATCAGCGGGTGGGTTTGTGGTGTGCCTGTCAGCGCGCTTGCATCTACAGTGAACTCAAGCGGTTCACTGCTTCCCTCGCGCATGACAGTCAGGGTGGCGGGGCCGTCGCTCGCCTGTATCGCGTCGAGCGCCGCGGCAGAAGTGGCGAACGGCGCGCCATTTACCTGCTCAATGACGTCGCCCGCCTGCAACCCGGCCAGCGTGAGTGCCGAGCCAGGAAGCGCCGAGCTTACGATTGCCCGCGCGCCGGTAATCTGTGGAATGCCGATCAGTCCAACGAGGGTCAGCAGCACAAAGGCCAGCACGAAGTTGGCCAGTGCACCCGCCGCCATGAAGAAGATCCGTCGGCCGGGCGACACCTGATTGACCGATTTCGGGTCTTTCACGCCGCGCTCTATGGCGATCTGCCGATCATCCGCCAGCGCATCGTCACCCATCTGGCGCACGGTATCCTCGCCCATCGGGCGCACGAAACCGCCCAAAGGCAGCCAGTTCAGCGTGTACTCCACGCCGTTGCGAATACCGAGCCGCAACATGCGCGGTGGCAGGCCAATACCGAATTCGAGAATCGTGATCCCAACGAGCCGGGCCGCCGTGAAGTGGCCCAGTTCGTGAATGAACACGGCCGGAATCAGAACTAGTATGAAGGCGATGATGGCGGACAGCCAGTCATTGCCGAGGAGAAAATCAAACATCGCGCCCCGTTGACCTTTCCGAAGCGGGCAAGGCAGGAAGTCACGCTTCCTGTTGCAGCATTATAGACGAAGTCGGCGCGTGGATTGTGTGATGCTTATTCGACGCTCACCACGCGCGCGCCCGGGCCGGGGCTGGCTGAACGCACGTCCTGTACACCAGCCAGCGTGCGCAGGCGGCGCTCAATCTCAGTCGCATCGGCCGCTTCGCACAGGCAATGCACATTAGGCCCGGCGTCGAGCGTGTAGCATACGCGCAGCCCTTCCGCCCTCCATTGACGCACCAGGCACATGACCAGAACCGACTCGGGCAGCCAGTAGAACAGGCTTGGCCGGCTGGTCATCATCACCGCGTGCATCTGATTGCTGTCCAGCTCAACCACCTCGGCGAAGGTGGCGAAATCGCGTTCCAGCACGGCCTGGCGGCAGCGGTCGAAACGCTCCTGCGCCCCTGCCACTCGGCAGGACTGCAGGTCGCTGGTGGTAGCCGTCGGATGCCCGGCCGTTGACCCAACAGCCTTGTGTGCCTGGCTGACAATGGCGACAAGGTCGGTCAGCGCCCAGTAGTCCGCTGGCGCGAAGCTCTCGGCGTACGAGGTTTCGTGGCTATCCCCGGCAAACCACTCGACGAAGCCATCCGGGACGGAGCGCGAAGCCGAGCCAGAGCCGGTGCGCGCCAGAATCGAGAGTTCGCGTTCGGAGAGCCGCGCGCCCGCGGCGCTGACGGCCGCGGCCGTCAGCGCCGCGAAGGCCGCGGCCGATGATGCGATCCCGGCCCCCGTCGGAAAGTTATTCACCGAGCGCACGTTCGCCGCGCTGCTCGTACCCAGCTGCGCACGCACCCGCTCCAGATGGGCGCTGACCCGGCGCAGAGGGTCTCCGGACTGTGGCGTTTCGTTCAGCACCAATTGGTCTTCGCCCGGCCCACTCAGCCATTGCACGGTCGTCTCGGCATACAGGCCGTCGAGGTTCATGCTGATGGATGAATTGGCGGGCAGGCGCAGCGCATCGTCGCGGTTGCCCCAGTATTTGATGAAGGCGATATTGGCGCAAGCCTGCGCAGTAGCTGTGGTGGGTGACATGACGCCTCGTGTGCGTAAGGATTGTATGTAGCGCGGGCTTCAGCCTATAATCAGCTGGTTCAGCCTGCCGGCAGGGAGAATGCGTGCAGCCGATTCTCGGTTTAATCAAGACCATGCGTCCGCGCCAATGGACGAAGAATGTCATCATTTACGCGGGGCTGGTTTTTGATGGCCAGGCATTCGTCCCGGAAGCATTTCTCCGGGTTACGGCTGCGTTCGTCCTATTATGCCTGATCTCCGGCTCGGTTTACATCATCAACGACTTGGTAGATGTCAAGAGCGACCGCCAGCACCCCACCAAGCGGAAGCGCCCAATTGCCAGCGGTCAACTGCCGGCCGGCCTCGCCCGCACGGCAGCCATTGTGGTGCCCACTCTCGTCTTTGCGCTTGCGCTTGCCTTCAGCCCGCCATTCGCAGTCGTCATCGGCGCCTATTTCGTGCTGCAACTGGCCTATTCCTTCTCGCTCAAGCGCATCGTCATCCTCGATGTGCTCACGGTGATGATGGGCTTCGTGCTGCGCGTGGTGGCCGGGGTGGTCGTCATCGAAGTGGCACGGTTCTCGCCCTGGCTGTATTCCAGCACGGCCCTGCTGGCCCTTTTCCTGATCGTGGGCAAGCGCCGCCAGGAACTGCTGCAGTTAGCAGAACAGGCCGGCTCGGTGCGGGTAACGCTGCGCCAGTACAATCTGCCGCTGCTGGACGACATGCTGCGGATGGTGATGACAGGCACGCTCATCACCTATCTGCTCTACACTATCGAAGCGCCGTCCCCGCTGTTGGCCGGCACCAATCTCGCGCTTCTCACCGTCCCCTTTGTCCTCTACGGCGTCCTGCGCTATCTCTTTCTGCTGCACGTGAAGGGCGAAGGCAGCGCGCCGGACGAAGTCCTGCTCAAAGACCGCCCGCTGCAGGCCGCCATCATCCTGTGGGGCGTGACTTTCCTCGCCATACTCTATTTGCCCGGATGAGTTCGGCATGACGACAGCAGTCGCGGCGGAGTATAGCGCTCCCGCCAAGATCATCCTGTTCGGCGAACATGCCGTCGTGCATGGGCAGCCCGCCATCGCTGCGCCCGTTTCGTCGCTGCGGGCTTTTGCCAGCGTGACGCCTGCGTCGGCCGGATCTGGCCTCGCGATTGATGTGGCCGATCTTGACACTAGGCTGACAATCTCTTCAGGCGGCGCAGTTCCCGATCATCCGCTGGCGCGGGCGGCATGCCTGTTGCTCGATACCATCTGCAGGCCGCCACCCGATCTGCGCGTCACGCTGCGCTCTCAGATTCCGATTGCCAGCGGCCTGGGCAGTGGCGCCGCACTGACCACAGCCCTCATGCGCGCGCTGGTGGGCGCGGGGGGGATGTCTATCCCCGATGCCGTCCTCAATGAACTGGTCTACGAGGTGGAGCGTGAATTTCACGGCACGCCGAGTGGCATAGATAATACGGTGGTGGTTTACGAGCGCACCATCTGGT
This sequence comes from Anaerolineae bacterium, assembly GCA_016788435.1. GTDB lineage: Bacteria > Chloroflexota > Anaerolineae > Aggregatilineales > Phototrophicaceae > Flexifilum. The sequence goes on from JAEURB010000334.1 coordinate 7,295, forward strand.
TTGTACGCGGCGAGCCCCCTGCCCTGCTGACAGTTGGCAAGCCTTTCGATCTGGTCGTGGCCGATACCGGTGTCCACGCTTCGACGAAAGACGCTGTGGCGGGTGTTCATGCCCTCCTGGCTGCTGACCCTGCTGGTACGAGGCCTGTCATCGAGGCTATTGGCGCGCTCGCCCATCGGGCGCGCAGCACGATCGCACGCGGCGACATTCGGTCGCTAGGGCCGTTGATGAATGAGAATCACCGGTTGTTGCAGCGCCTGACCGCCTCATCGGATGAACTGGATCGGCTGGCGGCGGCGGCGCTTAGCGCGGGTGCATGGGGCGCGAAGCTCTCCGGTGGCGGTCGCGGCGGCAACATGATCGCGCTTTGCCCCCCCGGCGCCGAAGCGGAACTTGCCGCCGCACTGCTGGCGGCCGGCGCACGGCGAACGATCATGACGAAGGTGGAAGCGCATGAATGATCTGACGCTGATCAAATTGGGCGGTTCGCTGATCACCGACAAGCAGACGGAGAAGGCCTATCGCGCCGAACGGGTGGACGCCATTGCGGCAGTGATTCGCCAGGCGCTCGACGTTGTTGCCGACTTGCGGCTCATCATCGGTCACGGCAGCGGCTCGTTCGGGCATATGGCTGCCAACCGGCATGGGACTATTGACGGCGTTTCGACAGCCGAACAGTGGCACGGCCTTTCAGAGGTCGCATTGGCGGCCGCCAGCCTCAAC
>JAEURB010000349.1 GCA_016788435.1 Anaerolineae bacterium
TTCTTGTCAATCTTGTGCAGGTGGGTGAGGAAGGGGCGGCGCTCGTCGGCGCTACCAACCTGTTTGGCCAGGCGCGCGTCGAGCGTCCAGTATTCGCGGGGCGTGAAGGCCTGAATCTCGCGCTCACGGTCCACAATCAGCTTGACGGCGATACTCTGCACGCGGCCGGCCGAAAGCCCGCGCCGTACTTTTCGCCACAGTACCTGCGAAACGGGATAGCCCACCAGCCGGTCGAGGATGCGCCGGGCCTGCTGGGCGTTGATCAGATCCATGTCCATTTCGCGCGGGTGGGCGAAGGCTTCTTCGACGGCGGGCGCGGTGATTTCATGAAAGACGACGCGCTTGACCGGCTTGTCACCGATTTCGGCAGCTGCGATCAAGTGCCAGGCGATTGCCTCACCTTCGCGGTCGGGGTCGGTCGCCAGGAAAATCTCGGTCGCGCCTTCAGCGGCGGCCCTGAGTTCCTTCACCACGTCGCGGCGGTCGCGCAGCACGGCGTAAGTCGGCTCGAAGTCGTTGTTCACATCCACCGACAGGCGCGAAACGAGCAGATCGCGGACATGACCCTTCGAGGCGCGGACGGTGTAGCCGCTGCCCAGAAAGTTGCCGACGCTGCGGGCCTTGGCCGGCGATTCGACGATGACGAGCTTTCCAGTGACACGGCGGGTGCGTGTGCTGGTGGTAGACTTGCTGGCCGCCTTCTTCTTGCCTGCGCTTTTGCCGCTGGCCGCCTTCTTCGTGGTGGCAGCGGTGCGCGTGGAAGCCTTGCGTGTGCTCGACTTTGCCGCCGGTTTCTTGCTACTGGCCGGGGCTTTCGACCTGGCGGCAGGCTCGGGGCGCGTCAAACCTGCGTGCGCTGGAGTGGCGCCGAACTTGTTCTGCTTGGTGCCGCAGACTGCACAGGTTCCCTTGGTGATTGGGTTGCCGTTGCTGGCAAACGTGGCCTGTGGGTCGCGCATCTCTCGCTGCGTCTTGCAACGGACGCAGTAGGCGGTGAGAGCTTCTGGCATTGATAACCTCATGTTGAAGTCGGGCAGGGGAACGGCGGTCGCTAGAGGTACTCGATTGCGCCGCGTTCCTTGAGCATATTGACGGCTGTTCGCACGTCCTGCGCCCGGTCGCGCCGGCAGATCAGCAGGGCGTCAGGCGTATCTACGATGATCAGGTCGTCGGCGCCAATCGTCACAGTCAGCTTGTCACTGTAAACGAGCGTGTGATGCGTGTCAACCGCAAGCCGCGTCCCGTTTCCCTTGAGAATGTTCCCGTTTTCGTCGGCGGGCAGCAGATCGTAGACGGCATCCCAACTGCCGACATCGCTCCAGCCGATATCCACCGGGATGACGGCCATGCGCTGCGCGTCTTCCATGACAGCGTAGTCCAGCGAGATGCGAGAAAGGGCTTCCCACTCGGCTTCCAGGGCGGCCGTGAAGTGAGGGGTGTTCATCAGTGGCTGTAAACGGCGCACGGCGGCGTACAGCGCAGGCTGCTGGCGCTCCAGTTCGCGCATGGCCGTTTCAACCGTCCAGATGAACATGCCGGAGTTCCAAGAATATTCACCGCTGGCAACGAATGCCAGCGCGCGTTCGCGGGTTGGCTTTTCGGTAAAACCAAGTGACTGATAGGCTTCGAAACCGTCCACTGTGTCAAGAGATTGCCCGCGCCGGATGTAGCCGAAGGAGACTGCCGGATAGCTAGGCGAAATGCCGAGGGTGACAATCGGGCCGGTTTGTGCCAGTTTCGCGGCGGCGGCCAGCACAGCCCGAAAGCGCGACTTGTCAGCAATGAAGTGGTCGGCGGTGAGGAGAACGACCACAGCCTGCGGATCGCGGGCCTGGACAACGGCGACGCCCAAGGCCGCCGCCGGACCGCTGTCGCGCCCGAAAGGTTCGGCGATGAAATTTGCAGGCGGCACTTCAGGCGCATCGGCGCGCATGGCATCCACGTAATTCGCGCCAGTGACGACATAGATGTGATCGGGCGGGAAGAGCGGGCCCA
>JAEURB010000389.1 GCA_016788435.1 Anaerolineae bacterium
ACGCCCGCACGCTGGAAGTGGCCGGGAACGACCCGAACAGCGATGGCCTGCTCGTCGTGCTGACTCCGCAGGCGATGACCGACTCGACGAAGACCGCCAAAACGCTGCTCGACCATGCGCGGATTCCCGACAAGCCGGTGCTGGCGAGCTGGATGGGCGGCCCAACGGTCGCAGAGGCGGTCGCCATTCTTAATGAGGCCCGGGTGCCGGTCTTCAGCTACCCGGATACGGCCGCCCGCGTCTTCAACTCGATGTGGCAGTACAGCAAGAACCTGGCGCAGCTATACGAAACGCCGATGCTGCCCGCCGACTCGGTCGAGACGATGCCAGACCGCGCCCGCGTCGAGGCGCTGCTCGCTGCTGTCCGTAACAGCGGCCGGACGATCCTCACTGAGTTCGAGTCGAAGGAGCTGCTGGCCGCCTACCACATCCCCACCGTCGCCACCGTGCTGGCCGACAGCGCCGACGCGGCCGTCGCCGCAGCGAAGAAGATCGGCTACCCGGTCGTGCTCAAGCTCAACTCGCTGACGATCACGCACAAGACCGATGTCGGCGGTGTACAGTTGGACCTCAAGGATGCCAATGCCGTGCGCGCCGCCTTCGAACGCATCCAGACCTCGGTCACCGAGAAAGCCGGGGCCGAGCACTTCAACGGTGTCACGGTGCAGCCAATGGCCAAGCTGGACGGCTACGAATTAATCATCGGCAGCAGCATTGACCAGCAGTTCGGCCCGGTGCTGCTATTCGGGAGCGGCGGTCAGTTGGTCGAGGTCTACAAAGACAGCGCGCTGGCTCTGCCCCCGCTGACGGCCAATCTGGCCCGCATTCTGATGGAGGAAACGCGCATCTACAAGGCGCTGCAGGGCGTGCGCGGCCGGCCGCCGGTTGACCTGGCCGCGCTCGAAAAGCTGCTGGTGCGCTTCAGCCAGCTGGTGGTCGAGCAGCCCTGGATCAAGGAAATTGACATCAATCCGCTGGTAGCCTCACACGAACAGTTGTTGGCGCTTGATGGGCGCGTGGTGCTTTTCCCGCCCGATACCGACCCCGAACAACTGCCCCGCGCCGCCATCCGGCCATACCCGGTGCAGTATGTGCGCGAGTGGAAGGCGAAGGACGGCAGCGAGGTCACAATCCGGCCGATTCAACCCGAAGACGAAGTCATCCTGCGCCGCTTCCACGAAACGCTGTCCGAGCGTACCGTTCATATGCGCTACCTGCACGCCATGCAGCTCAGCCAGCGCATTGCCCATGAACGCCTCGCCCGCCTCTGCTACATTGACTACGACCGCGAAATCGCGCTGGTGGCGGTGCGCCGCAACCCGTACAACAATGAACCGGAACTGATGTCGGTGGGCCGCCTCACCAAGCGCAGCGGCAACTCGGCCGAATACGCCATCATCGTCAGCGACCGCTTCCAGCATCAGGGACTTGGCAAAGAGATGTTGAGCCGCCTGATTGAGGTCGCCCGCGATGAGCACGTCGGCACGGTCTTCGGCACGGTGCTGGATGAGAACGTTGAGATGCTTCGGATGGTCGGAAAGCTCGGCTTCAGGATTGTTGACACGGACAACCCGAAGCTGAAGCGCGCTGAACTTCAGCTCGGCAAGTAACCTCATCGAGGCACAATTGAAGAGAGCGCCCGCCGGAACTGGCGGGCGCTCTTGTTTCACTGGATGACAATCAGGCTGAGGCTAATCGTCGTTGCAGCAGCCTAACTGCGCGCAGTACATGTCCTTGTCGCTGGCGAGAATGACGCTGAAGGCGCGGTTGTGCTCGTTATACACGTCACCACCGCCCCACCCGTCGGTCTGGCGATTCCAGCCGGCCACTCGCAGGTTGTAGGCGCAGCTTCCGCCAAGCGCGATCATGAAGCTGGCCGGCACCGTGATCGTCGTCGTTCCGCCCGTCCACGACGGCTTGGCCGGATCGGGTGCGAAGGCATAGTCGGCGACGACCGGGTTGGGGACGGCTGTGACGCCCAACCCACCCACGACGCTCGCCGGGACACCGGCCCCACGCTGAAGCGTAACGCCCCACGAGTCCAGGTTGCCCGTCGCATCGGTCACCTCGAACTCCATGCTGACGGAATCGGTCGTATCCAGCACCAGAATCTCGCATTCGGAGATCGGCGTGACGCCGTTCTTGGTGAAGTTAAGGATGCGAACCCACGGCTGATGCGGCACGCTGGTCATTGTCACTGGGTCGAAGTAGCCCGTGTTGGCGATGCGGAAGGTGAGCAGCGCCGGCTTGACCAGGCTTGAACACTGACGCAGCACACCGCCGGGAAGTCCCTGATTGACAGGGGTAAGAACCGGGTTGCCGCCTCCGTCCACGCCCGTCTGCGTGTAGCCCACCAACCGGAAGGAATACACGCCATCCTGGAACGACGGGCTTTTCAGCCTGAACATTTCGTCCTCGGTGAAGAACCACCAATCCCACCCACCGAAGGGAGGGGCCGGAGGACCGCCATGCGCCGCCTCGTACTCGGCCATAAAGCGCCGCTTGCTCTTGTAGACGCCTGTGACGCCGCCGACCGTGAGCGGGCCAAAATTCTCCGCCTTCCACGGGTAGATTGTGTCGCCTCCACTGATGGTTTCCTCGCGGAAGTAGCGCGTGAAGCCCTCCAGGTGTGAGGGACTGACCGCCGAGAAGCCGCCCGGCACGTAGGTATGGTCCATCTCCCAGGCATCGAAGTCAGGGCCACTCCACTTCACCGCTTGCACCTGATAGTAGTCAACCGGCGCGGCGATGCCGAAACGCCCCATGACATCCAGCGTTTCCATGAAGGCGCGGTCACGACTGACGGTGTAGCCAAGGCGCTGCTTGCGATCAGGCGTCGTTCCGTACGAGTTGCCTGCGCTCAACTCTGGCTGGTAGATGGTGCTTTCCAGAATCGCGCCCACCCCGTCGAAAAGCATACAGTTGCCCAGGATCTCCTCGCGGTCGCAGATGTCGCCGTGCATGGCGGCACTGCTGGCTTCGAGCGTCAAGTCGAGCAGGTTGCTGTTCAGATTCCAGTGGATGTCGAAGAAGCCCTCGCGGAAGATCTCGACCGTGCCCGTCCCCGGCTGTTCCTGCGTGACACGGATCCGCACATCGGGATAGAAGTCGCACGGGTCATCACACGGCTTCCACCAGATCAGGTCGCCCCAGACATCCTGCCAGCGGCGCAGCGGCTTCAGGGCCAGTTCGGCACGGCTGAGCGTCCGGCTGGCTTGCAGCGAAGCCACCGGGGCCGCATCGGCGGCGGCCGCGCGCATCATAGGCTTCAACGCACGCTGCTGCATCCCGGCCGGGAGCGATGGCCCCGGCGGCAGCGACGGCGGAATCTCGATACCTTGTGCCTCCAGAAACTGTTCCCATTCCCACGGATCGTCCGGGGGAATTGGCGGGAACTTTTTGATCGGAATGAGCAGGCGATCCCGCAGATCGAGGTCAACGAAAATCGGCGGGCGCGGGCGCAGGAAGCACCACAACGGCACGCACCAGGTGAACGTAATGTCGAAGAACCCGTCCGCATCGGTGTACTGGTTAGCGATGAGGTCTTCGTTGTACCACCACCAGCAGTAATCCACGTCGTACAGTTCGACGCGCGCGCCGCCAATCGGATGGATGCAATCCCCTTCGTGGCGTACCACACGGCCGGTGACACGGTAAGACCGCCGCCGCCAGCAGAAGATCCACCATTTGTAGATTCCGGGACTGATGACCAGCGGCCCGGCGTCTATCACTGCGCCCTGGCTGGCCACGAAGCGCCGCGCGGCATAGGGACTTTGCAGATTGCGCTCGTCATCCGCCGGAGCGACGACAACGTTGGCCCCGGCCACGCCATCCACCGGCGCACCGAGTTCCAGCGTGACCTGAAACTGCCGCGGATTCTTCTGCTCGGCGGGAGTAACGATCACCGAATCCATAACCTTGCCTTCGCGCATTGTTGCCACGCGCAGAGGCTGCTTGGGTTCGAATTGATCGGCGGGTATCCGGCTCAAATCCACGAGGACTCGCGCGGCGTGCTTGGCGGCACGCTCCCTGGTTGGTCGTTCAGCCATGATTTCCTCCTTGATCGAAGCGATTTCAGGCCTGCGAGATACAGGTCAACGGAGCACTATCCTTATGAGCATTGGTGGCTGGGCCGGATTGCGGGCAATGGCGGAGAGGACAACGCGGATGACAGTTTGAAGTCATCGTATTATCGAAGCATGATTTCCGCAAATCGTATATTTTTATTCCAGCTTCAGCATGTGTCTGCTAGTCCAACTCACTCCATCAGCAAGCACAGGGCGTATCCAGTCAGGAAGTTTCGCGCCTGGCAGCAAAACACAGAGTACGCGGCCCTTCCTGACCCCTCACGAGACATTACAGGATTTTTACGGACTTTCATATTGCAGAACATAAGTTCGTGTGTTATGCTTGTTTTCTCGGATGCAGCCCACCCATCCGGCTCACTTTTTTCTGACCCCTGTTGTTCAACCGTTTCAGTCGGGCGCCTGCCCCGTGATGGGTTATTGAAGGCGCGCAGTCCTCGTCGTCCCTGCCACTCGTGCAGACAAAGGAGGCCTGTCATGTTCAGTTCGCCGTCCGCCGTTTCCGACCCGCTCACGTGCCGCCTGCTGCCTCAGATCAACGCCGACGCTGCCGACCGCCACAGCGCGTGGAGCGAGTATCTCGCAGCAGGCCCGCAGCAGAAGTTGGCCCAGTACATTGCGTTTCACAACCACACTGCCACAGCCGATGAGGATATCCTCCAGGAGACGCTGGTCGTGGCCTACGTCAAGGTGGAAGCCGGAGAGTACGCGGCGGGTTCCGCACCGTTCGTGGCGTGGTTGAAGGCGATTGCCCGCTTCAAGATTCTTGAAGCGGCCCGCCATCACGAGTTCGCGCCGCTCGAAGATTTCGAGGAACTCCTGCCGGACTCGCGCGCCGAGCAGCATGGCGTTGACGGCCTGCACCTGCGCTCGGAACTGGCATCCGCGCTTGACGCCCTGCCCGCACGCAGGAAAGATATTGTGCTGCTCTCCGAACTGCTCGACTATTCGAGCGACGAGATCGCCGCGATGCTTCACATCCGGGCCGACCTCGTTCGCAAAGACAAGAGCCTCGCGCTTCAGCAGCTTCGGCGGCAGGTGCCGCCAGAGCTGCTGGACGAAGCCCGGCGCGCCGCCTGATCCTGCCCGACCCATCCCATAAATCCCTTCGCGTGCGAACGGGGCGGCGGTGACCGCCCTGAGGAGACCTCCCTTGACGACGACGGCTGCGCAGCCTGGCCATAACCAGGCGACCGAGTTTCACGTTCCTGATGCGTATCAGTACGATCACCGCAGCGCCGGCCGCTGGGTCTTGTCGCACCTCTGGCGCAACAAGTGGATCACCGTATTCACGGTGGTGATGACTCTGCTGGCCTATATCCTGTTTTCGCAAGCGCATTTGCTGATTGGCGACGCCGCCAACCTGCTGCTGTCCCCCAACCCGACAGTCGAAGCGCTCGCGCAGATATCGCTCATCATCCTCGGCGCTTTTCTGCTCACCGGCGTGTTCGATTTAGCGCGCAGCCTCTCGACCGAGGTGCTGGCTCAGCATCTTGAGCGCAACGCCCGCGAAGAGCTGTACATCAGCCTGCTCGGCAAAAGCCAAACCTTCCACGACCGCCAGCGCACAGGCAACATCATGGCGATGGCGACCGACGATATGCAGCAGCTTAACCTGATGATCAACCCGGGTTTCCTGTTTATCGCCGATATCGTGCTGGGGTTCGCCGTGCCGATCCTCACGATTGCGACGATCAAGCTCGAACTGATCATCATTCCGCTGATCTTCGTCGTGTCTTACATCGTAAGCGTTCGCAGCTATGCCCGCCGCCTCAATCCGATCACCGGCAAGGAGCGCGACCGCTTCGGCAAAATGAACGCCGTGGCTGAAGAGTCGGTGTCGGGCATCGAAACCGTCAAGGCGACCTCGCAGGAGGCCTTCGAGCGACACCGCTTCAACCGCACCGCCTGGATATTTCGTGGCTACTTCATCCGCCAGGGCTACATCGAAGCCAGTTATCTGCCGGTGCTGTTCTATGGGCTGGCGCTGGGTGCGTCGTTCGTCTACGGCTTCGCGCTGGTGACGGCCGGAACGATCAACATCGGCGAGTTGATTTCGTTCATGGCGCTGTTCGGCTTGCTGCGCTTCCCCACCTTCGTCGCCATCTTCTGCTTCACGCTGGTGCAACTGGGGCTGGCTGGCGGGCGGCGCATCCTCGGCGTGATTAACACGGAAACCGAGCTTGACGAGAACGCGGATGGTCATACGGACGTGATGCGCGGCGGGATCGTCTTCGAGGACGTGTCGTTTGGCTTCGAAGATGGCATGGTGCTGCAAAACATCAACCTGCGCATCGAGCCGGGCCAGACTGTGGCGCTGGTTGGCGCGACCGGCTCGGGCAAGTCCACCCTGGCTGAATTGATCAACCGTACTTACGCGGCAACGAGCGGCCGCGTGCTGGTGGATGGCGTGGATGTGCGCGACTGGAACCTGACCAGTCTTCGCTCACAGATTTCGAAGATCGAGCAGGACGTGTTCCTGTTCTCGCGCACAATCGCCAGCAACATCGCGTTCGGCGCGCCCGATGCGCCGCAGGAAGCCATCGAGCATGCCGCTGCCGAAGCCCAGGCCGATGCGTTCATTCGCGCCCTGAGCGACGGCTACGCGACCGTCGTCGGTGAGCGCGGCACCACGCTCAGCGGCGGACAGCGCCAGCGCGTTGCGCTCGCCCGCGCCTTTCTGAGTGACCCGCGTATCCTGATTCTGGATGACTCGACGAGTGCGATTGACAGCGCCACCGAGGATGAGATTCAGAAGGCGATTCGCCGCGCACAGGAAGGGCGGACGACCATTCTGATCACACACCGCCTGTCGCAGATACGCTGGGCGGATCAGATCGTGCTGCTCGAAGCCGGGCGCGTGGTGGCCGATGGTTCGCACGATACACTGCTGCGTACCTCACCCCACTACCGCCGCATCTTCGCCCGCTACGATGTGGACCTGCCGCCGCTTGAACCCGCGCCCGCTGGCGACTGAGAGGGAAAACCCGCATGGGCTTCTTGATGGATGGACTCGACGCCGAGTCCTACGACCGCCAGTATACCGACCGCGAGCTGGTACGCCGGATCGCCGGGTACTTCAAACCACACCTGCGGCGCATGAGTGTGATCGCCGTCGTGCTGATCGCGGCCTCAATGCTCGAAATCGGCCTGCCGATTGCCATTTCCGCCGCGATTGACGAGCTCACGCAGTCGGCCCCGATGAGCGCGGTGCTGACGACCGGGCTGGTGATCACGGTCATCGCCTGTTCGTCGTGGCTGCTGAACTACATCCGGCGTTCGCGCACGGCCGAAGTGGTCGGTGATGTGGTCTACAACGTGCGCGCCGATTCGTTTGACGCTGTGCTGGGCCACGATATGTCGTTCTTCGACTTCACGCCGAGCGGCAAGGTCGTACAGCGCATCACCGGCGATACGCAGGCGTTCAGCAGTGTGGCCACGCTCACGCTCGAACTAATCAGCCAACTGCTGGTCGTGGTCGTGCTGTTCATCTACCTGTTCACGATTGATGCTGGTCTCACGCTCATCCTGCTGATCATCGTGCCGATCATCATGCTGATCGCGTTCGCGTTTCGCACGATTGCCCGGCGCGCGATCACGGCTTCACGGCGCATGCGCTCGGTCGTCACCAGCCACATTCAGGAGACGGTCAGCGGTATAGGCGTCGCCAAGACGTTCCGGCAGGAAAGCGCCGTCTATAGCGACTTCCGCCGCGTGAACCAGCAGTCGTACTGGGTGAACATGCGCACGGGCTTTGTCTTCAGCGGCATCTTCCCGATCCTGACGATGGTCGCCGGCATCGGAACCGCCGCCCTGGTTTACTTCGGTGGTCTGCGCGTGATGAACAGCGACCTGAGCGCTGGCGATTGGTATCTGTTCATTCAGGGCGTCGCGATCTTCTGGTTTCCACTCACCAGCATCGCCTCGTTCTGGAGTCAGTTTCAGCAGGGGCTGTCGGCTGGCGAGCGCATCTTCGGCCTGCTCGACGCCGACCCGAAAGTGGTACAAACCGGCGAACTCTCCCTCTCAACCCTGCGTGGCGATATCCGCTTTGCCGATGTGGGTTTCAGCTATGTGGACAACGAGCAGGTGCTGGCGGATTTCAGTCTGCACATTCCCGCCGGGCAGATGCTGGCTATCGTCGGGCATACCGGCGCGGGAAAGAGCAGCCTCGGCAAGCTGGTGGCCCGCTTCTACGAGTTCCAGAGCGGACAACTGAACATTGACGACCACGACATCCGCACGCTCGACCTGAGCGATTACCGCCGCAAGCTGGGCATCGTCACGCAAACGCCATTCCTGTTTGAGGGCACGATTCGCTCGAACATCGCCTATGGCAAGCGCGGCGCCAGCCGGGCCGCAATCGAGCGGGCGGCCCGCGCCATTGGGGGCGGCGACTGGATT
>JAEURB010000399.1 GCA_016788435.1 Anaerolineae bacterium
CCGTCCATGACGATGCACTCCAGACCGCGGTAGTTCTGCGACAGGACGCTGTCCAAAGTGGCGCGAATGTACTTGCCCTGCTGATAAGACGGCACAACGACACTGACCGATGGCATACCCTCTGCCCTATCGCACGCTGAACGTGCACGTCCCGCTTTGCGACGCGATGCCCGTGCCTGGCCCGTAGTCGGTATAGCCGTCGTTAATCGCCTCGTCCCACGTCAACTGGATCGTGACTTGCTGCGGCCCGCTGTTGAGTGGCAGAGAACGCGCGTAGAAGTACTGCCACCAGGTCCCGTCGGCCTGCTGGCGCGGGGCCGCGCGTACGATGTTCTGCACCGGCACACCATTCAGGCGCACGTCGTAGTTGGCGGCGGCGATGTTCTCGGCCAGCAGTTCGCGCGTCGCAGCGAACCATGCCCAAACAATCTCGATGGTCGAGCCGGTGACAAGATCAGTTGGTGCGCGCGGCACCCCCATTCCGGGATTGTCGCAGTAGGCAAAAACTTCGACGCCCTGCCGCTGCGTCGCATTGCCCACTGCCGGGGCGGCGGTCGCGCTCCCCGCAGGCAGCGGGCCGCCGGTTGGGCCTCCTACGGGCTGCTGCATTCCGCCTGCCAGCGCCGTAGCCGTCTGATTGATGCTCGGCAGGTCAGGCAGTTGCACCCCACCGCTAGCCGTTGGACTACCAGCTGGCGTCACCACTACACTCGGCGGCGTCGGCGTGACCGGCTGGCCACCCAGTATAGCGGTCGGAAGCGGACCACCCAGCGCCAGCAGCGTTTGATCGGGGGTCGGCGTGGCAGAAGGCGGCGGTGTTTCAGTGGGCTGCAAGCGCACCAGCGTGGCTGAAATCCAGCCTTCCGCGCCGTCCTCCAGCCGGACGTTGAACCAGCCGCCCGACTCATCAGTGGCGACAACGGTGAAGCCGGTACCCGGGCGCAGCGCGCTCAGTGATGGGAACGTTACGGCCGGGCCCTCGCGCATATTGACGTCGTTCAGTGACGCGACACTGCCGAGTACGGCGGGTGTGTTCGTCAGCGTCGGCGTCAGCGTGGGCGGCGCAGGCGACGGAGTGATGGAAGGGGTGAAGGTGGCCGAAGGAAGCGGCGTACTGGTTGGCGCAAGCGTCGCCGTCGAGCGCGGCGTCAGGCTGACAATCGGGGCCAGGGTGGCAGTTGGTGGCGCGGCGTTGTCGGTGCTGGTGCAACCCGCCACCAGCAGCGGGGCCATGGCGAACGCCGCCAGCGCAAGCGGCCAGCGCTTCAATCGCATAGGTCTGATCCTGAGCGCGTTTGTGAACGGTACATGCGAAAAGCTTACCGCCCCCCAACCACCCCTGCAACCAACGAACGCCTTGCGCCCGCCCGCCGCGCCATTTCTTTACCTGTTCTTAAGGCTCTGGGGTTTGCGAGTTCGCGCGGTTCGTCATACACTGATCTGCGCGTATTGCGAATCGCACCTACCATCAGGAGTCAAAATCCATGAACCGCCTTCGTATTCTGCTGCTGCTCGGCGTGCTCGCCCTCATCGTGGCGCTCGTCCCGGCCGCTTCCGCTCAGGACGAGACGTTCGGCCTCACCCAGGACGAATACAATGCCCTGACGACGGCAAACGCCAACACGGCCAGTTCCACTTCGTATGACTACAGCTTCGACCTCACGCTCGATGCCGCTTCAACCGGCAGTTCGGCCAACGTTGCCATTCAGGGCAGCGGCTCGGTCTCGGATGGTTTCTCGCTGACCGCCACCGGCAGCGTCAAGAGTGACGGTGCTACCTCCCCCGTCGCCTTCGGCATTATTTTCTCGGGCGATACTCTGTACATCAGCACCGACGGCGGCACGACCTGGTACGCGGGTACCGGCGAAGAACTGGCCCAGATGTTCGGTGGCATGCTCCCCGTCGATCCAGCGGCACTTGCCACCGGCGACCTGTCTGAGCTGGAAGGACAGATGGGCGACATGACTGGCATGATGAGCGGCCTCGAAAACCTCGACCCGTCGCAGTTCATCAGCATCACCGCCGCGCCGGATGGCGACACAACCGTCTATACGATGACGCTGGATGTCGGCACGCTATTGAGCACGCCTGAAATGAGCTCGATGCTTGGGATGGCGATGGCCGGCAGCAGCTCGGCGCCTGGCATGCCTACCCCCAGCCCCGAAGAAGCAGCGATGATGGGCCAGATGATCGGCGGCATGTTCTCGACCGCCACGGCGACCGTCACTCAGACGGTGGACACAGCCGCTGAGGTCGTCGACAGCACGGTCGTCACGGTCAGCATCCCGCTCGATGCCATGGGCACGGCTGGCGACGGCGTCACTCTGACGTTCGACCTCAGCCTGAGCAACTATGGCGCCGGTGCCCCTGTCGTCGCTCCTGAGAACACGCTGCCGTTGAGCCAACTGCTCGGCGGCCTGATGGGCGGCATGTAGTCCATCGTTTCACCACTGTCAACACAACGGGCCGGCCTTGCGCCGGCCCGTTTGCTTTGGTCTTATACTGTGACTGATGTTCAACCCGGCATGTCACGGTCCGGTTGCCCGCATGAAGGAGACTCGCATGAAACGCCGCGCACTCATCCTGCTTCTGCTCACCGTCGCGCTCTGCGCCCTCATGCCCGCCGCCTTCGCTCAGGATGAAGGTACACCCGCCACCACGGCCGACAAGGACCTCTTCAGTGCCGCCCTTGCCAACATTGCCGGCGCGGGGTCGTACGCCTTCGATGTCTACCTGGACATGCAGATGGAAGCAGAAGGTTCCAGCGTGCAAATACTCTTTGAAGGAGAGGGGGCGTTCGATCAGTCGGGCGAAAGCCCGGCGCTGGCGCTTGATTTGCGCGGTCGTATCGCGGTGGACAGCGAAGAAACGCC
>JAEURB010000433.1 GCA_016788435.1 Anaerolineae bacterium
GGGCTTCAACCTGCTCTACCCTGCTGACTACTACGACCTGGTCTATTTCCCCTCGCAGGGCTGGGAGGAGGCTAGTAACGAGGACGGAACCGAACTCCTCTACGTCTATCGGGTCTTTGATACCGGAAACGACCTCGCTGCAATCGCCACCCAGGGGCTGGGCCAGTATCAGGTGGAGGTGAATGCAGACAGCTTCACGCCGGTTACGGTGGCCGGGCTGGACGCACTTGAATTCACCTATTCGTTCGACACAGATAATGGCCTGTTCAATGGCCGCGCCTTCGCCGTCTATCGCCCTGAGCTGGAACTGGGCCTGGTGTTCGCCTTCGAGGCGCTCGATGGCCGTGACCTGAGCAAGATGTACGACCTGCTGCGTGACAACATTCAGTTCTTCGACGCGACGGAAGTGGCGGCCAACGACACCGGTATCTGGGAGCGCGAGTTTGGCGAGACCGCCGATTATCCAATCCTCGGCGAATGGCGGGCCAGCGCGCAGGACAAAGATGGCTGGCGTTATTTCCGCGAGCCTGGTTCGCAAGTGTTCCTGGCCGTGAGCGAGCGCCCCGGCAGCGTGGCCTCCACCGTACTCGGTTCGCTGCTCATCGAATACGTGCCTGACAGCGACTTCGAGCAACTGGCGCGTGACGCCTATTACGGTGAGGAGAATACGTGGCAATCGGCTTTTTACCGGCGCTTCGAGGGCGGCGTGCCACTGATCGGCGGCATGTTTGTTACGGTGAAGGACGGCACGGCGCACACCATTTGGTTCGAGCTGCCCGAGGCGGATGCCGAATCGATTATCCCGTCGGTGTACGTGACGATCAACGGTTACACAATTGATGCGGAGTAACATCCTGCGCCGGCTGGCCGGGTATGTTCGGGGGCGCTCAGCGCGCCCCCATTACGCTATAATGCCGCCCATGCCTGACCAAATCTCCATTCGTATTCACCATCAGAAGCGCCGGGGCATGGCGATGAAGCGCACGCCCGTCGGGCTGGTTGTTTTCCTGCCCAAATGGATGCGCAGCGACAGCCCGCAGGCGCAGGCCTTCATCGCGGAGGGCATCCACAAGCTGGGCGCGCCGCCACCGCGTGAGGAAACGCTGACAGCCGGCGACCTACGGCGGATGGTGAACGTCTGGGCGCAGGTATTGAACGTGCAGCCGGCCCGCGTACAAATCCGCACCATGTACCGCAAGTGGGGTTCGTGCTCATCGAAAGGCACGATTTGCCTCAACAGCGCCCTGTGCAGTGTGCCGGAGGAACTGGCCGAGTACGTAGTGGTGCATGAACTCGTCCACCTCACACACTTCAATCACGGCCGCGAGTTCAAGGCCGCCATGACGCGCGCCCTGCCCGACTGGCGCGAGCGCGAACTGGCATTGACCGCACTGCTGGACGGCAGGGTGGATTGAATGAGAGAGTTGAGAGTTACGAGTTGAGAGATATGCCTCAGGTGAATCGGGAGATGAGCGAATAAGTTGTGATTGAGGGAAGAAATGCCGGGTGTCGCCCGAGGCTTAAGCCATCGGGCTAAGGTTGCGCCCGGTAAACGCGGCTTTCGAGCCTGCTTCAGCTGGCGCAGGTGCAGCCTGACGTCTTTAGGCTCAGGCGGTGACAAATCCCACATTCTCTCAACGCTCGCAGGTTGATTTTACATAGGGCGTTACTTTCACCTTTCGACCTTCAACTTTCAACTGAACTGAACGAGGCCCCCATGAACATGATTGACCTGCGCAGCGATACCGTCACCCACCCCACCCCGGCCATGCGCGAGGCGATGGCCAACGCGCCAGTGGGCGATGATGTGTATGGCGAAGACCCCACCCTCAACGAACTGCAGGCACTGGCGGCCGAAATGCTCGGCAAAGAGGCCGGTCTGTTCGTGGCGAGCGGCACGATGGGCAACCTGACCAGCGTGCTGACTCACTGCGGGCGCGGCGAGGAGATGATCCTCGGCAAGCAGGCGCACATCTTCCGCTATGAGGCGGGCAGCGCGGCCGCCTATGGCGGTGTTCACCCGAATACGCTCCAGGTTCAGCCTAACGGCACGCTTAACTTGGACGAAATCCGCCAGGCCATCCGGCCAGACAACGAACACTGCCCGGTCACGCGGCTAATTTGCCTCGAAAATACGCAGGGTGGTGTGATGGGCGCGCCGCTGACGGTGGACTATATGCAGCAGGTGGGCGAAATCGCACGGGAAAACGGCCTGAAGCTGCACGTGGATGGCGCGCGCCTGTTCAACGCGGCGGCGGCGCTGGAGGTGACAGCCCGCGCACTCGTCGAGGACGCCGATAGCGTCTCGATTTGCCTGTCGAAGGGCCTGTGCGCACCGGTTGGATCGGTCATCGTTGGCTCGCGGGACTTCATCAAGCGCGCTCATCGTATCCGCAAGAGCCTTGGCGGGGGGATGCGGCAGGCGGGCATTCTGGGCGCAGCCGGACTGATCGCCTTGCGGGAGATGAGCCGCCCCGAGCGCCTCGGCGAAGACCATGCCAATGCCCGCGCGCTGGCTGAAGGATTGGCCGCCCTGCCCTATATCACACTTGAGCTGAGCACGGTTCGCACGAACATGTTCAAGTTCTGGCTGGCGGCCGATGCGCCGATCACGGCTGAGGGCCTGATGCACGCGCTCGAAGCGGACTACGGCATCCTGATGCGGCCATACAGCCTCGACGAGCGCAGCTTCCGGCTGGTGACGCATTACTACATCCAGGCCGAACAGGTGCGGAAAGTCGTCGCCGCGGTTGGCGAACTGCTGGGCGCTCGTGAGCGCGCTGTGGCTGGCTGATGGTCAGCTATCCGCCGCCTCAGGACGATGAAGCGCCGCGTATCCAGCGCGTAAGCGCCCGCTATCAGCCAGACAATGATGACGACGGGTTCAACGACCCGGTGCGCGTGGCCCGTCCGTCGCCTAGCACCGATCCCACGCTCGGTCTGCTGGTTGGCTTTGCGCTCAGCCTCGGCCTGATCGCCCTCATACCCAACAGCGCCGACCTGCGCTATACGCTCATCAGCCTGGCGCTGCTGGCGTTCGCGGGGTTCGCCTGGCTGTTCGGCAGCATGGATCGCATCGGCCGCGAGTCGCCGGTTAATCTGGCGTGGGGCGCGGGATTCGCCCTGCTGGTGGGAATCCCGGTCTTTATCGCAGGCGGCGGCATTCTCACGGCGGCGACGCGCCAGCTTTTCCGCACTGGCATCGAAGGAACGGTCATGCCGCTGCCCGCCGGGGTGGTGTTGACGTATCTGGTCTTCGTCATCCCTACCGCCGAAACGCTGATGTTCCGGGGGCTGCTGCAAAGCGGACGCTCGTTCCTGACCGTGGGCATCATCGGCAGCTTGTGGTCGGGCTTGTTCTTCCTGCCGATGATTGACCTGAGCCGGTTTCCAGTTGTCGCGCTGATCCTGGCCATCCTGCTGACGCTGTTCAACATGACCTACGCCTACGTGCGCCAGCGCAACGGGTTGGCGGCCGCCTGGATAGCGCAGGTGTTGATCAACGTGCTGGTGTTCTACCTGCCGTACAGCATGGGCTGAAACCGGCAAAACCCGCCTCCGTAATCTGACCCCGCTCCCAACGGAGAGGGGGCCGGAATTGACGTTCATCCGCTACGGGTTATAGGTCTGGATGCGCTGGCCGGGGTTGCGGTAGGCGAGGCGCTGCTTCGCGCCGTTCGCCTTAGAGATGACCGCAGGCACGTCTATCGTATGGATACGGCGGTCGTGCATCACGATTTCGCCGTCAATGATGACGGTGTGCACATCCGGCGGTTCGACGTTGTAGACGAGGCTGGCCGAAATGCTGTGCAGCGGCTGGTGGTGCAGGCCGTTCAGGTCGAGCAGGATGATGTCGGCCAGATAACCAGGCGTGAGCGCACCGAGTTCGTTGGCCAGCCCAAAGACGCGGGCGCTCTCGCGGGTGGCGATGTAGAGCGCTTCCGGTATCGGCAGCACTTCGGGAGAACCCGCGCGATCCTTCTGCGTCATCGCCATCAGCCTTAGCGACTCCCACAGGTTGAGCGTGTTATTGCTGCACGCGCCATCGGTCGCCAGGCCAATCGGCACACCAGCCGCGCGCGCCGCCAGAATCGGCGTCAGGTCCATAGCCAGCTTGAGATAGGTCTTCGGCGCGTGGGCCACCCCAGCCTCGTAGCGCGACAGGATTTCGATGTCCTCGGGCAGCAGGCCACAGCCATGCGCGATGATCGTTGGCGAATCGAGGATGCCGGTCATCTCCAGCGTTTGGATGGGCGTGAAGCCGGTCTTTTCAAGGCTGGCCTGCGTTTGGCTCATGGTTTCGGCGGCGTGAATGTGAATGCTCACGCCCAGTTCGCGCGCCTTGTGGGCTACGGCGCGCAGGTAGTCATCGCTGCAGGTGTAGTTGGCGTGGGGGGCCATACAGGCGCGGATGCGCCCATTGGCCGCGCCATGCCAGTCGCTAACGAAATCGCCCGAACGTTCGATCATCGCCTCGCCGCTCGACGTGAAGATCGCCCAGCCAAGCAAGGCGCGTATCCCGGACTGTTCGACGGCCGTCGCATTCTCGTCCATGTGGAAGTAGTGATCGGCCACCGAGGTCACGCCGGCCCGGATCATCTCGGCCGCGCCGAGCAATGCGCCGGTGTGTACATCCTCGGGCGTCAGATTGTTTTCCAGCGGCCAGATGTATTCGTTGAACCAGCGATCAATCGAAACATCCTCGGCCAGCCCGCGAAACAGCACCATCGGCACATGGGCGTGGCAGTTGATCAGGCCCGGCATGGCGACCAGGCCGCGCGCGTCTATCACCTGCGAGAAGCGCGAAGGATCGGCTTGTCCGGTCGGTAGCACCGCATGTATCCGGTTGCCTGCGATCACGATATCCTGCGCAACGGCCACGCGGGCTGCCTGCGGGGTATCCACATGGACAACCGTGCAGTTCCGAATCAGCAGATCACTCACGTTGACATCCTCCGGGTTTCACAGTTCTGGCACAGTCGTGCGTGCCCCAATGTCCGTGATTCTAGCCGCCCCATTCGCCCGCGCCAAACTCCGGCTGGCTATAATCGGGCACGGGCGAGAGTTAGCCACCCATTCGTTTGTTGGAACCGGTAACTGGATATGACTTCAATCACCGTTCAACACGTGACCAAGCGTTTCACACAGGCCAGCAAATCCGGCGCGCGCACGGTCTATGCCCTGCAGGATGTGTCCGTTTCCGTTCGTTCGGGTGACACGCTGGCCATTCTCGGCCCTTCTGGCTGTGGCAAGTCCACCCTGCTGCGCGTAATCGCCGGATTGACCAAACCCGACGCGGGTGAGGTGTTTTACGACCGCGTCAATCTCAACGATATCCCGCTTCAGGAGCGCGGGATCGGCATGGTCTTTCAGGATGGCGCGCTCGTTCCCCACTGGGAGGCCGAACGCACGATTGGCTTTCATCTGTGGCTGCGCCACCGCCAGCAGGAAGTACCGGAACGGATCGCCCGCATCTCGCAAATCACCGGCTTCGGGATGGATGCCCTGCTCGAACGCCGCCCGCGTGAGCTTTCGGGCGGGGAAAAGCAGCGTGTCGCCGTCGCCAGGGCGCTTGCCCGCGACCCGCGCGTGTTCCTGTTCGACGAGCCGTTCTCCAATCTCGACGCCAAGCTACGAACGCAGGCGCGCTTTGAGCTGCACCGCCTGCTCGACGAGTTTCCCGTCACGTCCATCTACGTCACGCACGATCAGATCGAGGCTTCGGCGCTCGCTGACTGCGTGGCCGTCATGCGCGAGGGGCGCATCGAGCAACTGGACGCCTTCGCCAAACTCTATGATGACCCGCACAACCTGTTCGTGGCGACGTTCATCGGCACGCCCACCATCAATCTGCTGGAAGGCACGGTTCGCGACCACTGCTGGCACGGCATGACGTTCGGCGGCTTCCCGGTGCGCGAGGGGCTGGCCGAAGGAACCCGCCTGCTGGCTGGCGTGCGGGCGGAGGGCATCAGTTTCGCGCCCGAAGGGGAACTGGGGCAAATCGCACTCGCGACGCTGCATCTCGAACAGCGGCGCGTAGAGCTGGAAGTGCGCGCCAACGGCGAACACTGGACGATGTTCACGGCTATGGAGGAGGGATTTCGCGCAGGCGACCCGATACCGTGCGCGATAGACCCGGCCGCAGTCCTCTATTTCGACCCGGAAACGGGCCGCCGCGTGAGCTAAACCGGCGCCAGCCCCAGCGACTTGATCGGCGGGACGAGGGGGTCGTAGAGCCAGGCATCGAAGAAGGCGCTCAGGTTGCGCCCGCTGACTTCCTCGGCCACCGCGATGAAATCGGCCGTCGTCACGCTCTGGAACCGGAAGCGGTCGTAGTACCCTTGCAGTACGCTGAAGAACGTCTCGTCACCGAGCGCCAGCCGCAGGGCATGGAGCAGCAGCGCGCCGCGCACATAGACCGGCATACCGAACAGGTCATCGGCAGGCGGGTCACCCGGCGCGCCGAAGCGTGAGACGATGCGGCGGGCTTCCTGGGCCGTGAAGCCGTTGTCCACGAACGCCTGGCCGCTGAACTGATCGTAACTGCCACGCACAATCTGCTCCAGAACGTCCGCCCCCGCCTGATGTTCGAACCACAGCCAGCTCGCGTAGGTGGCGAAGCCCTCGTTGAGCCAGATGTCACTCCAGTCGGCGGGGCTGATGGCGTTGCCGAACCAGGAATGCGCCAGTTCGTGGGCGACTACTTCCTCAAAGTCACCGCCGGCCAGCCCTCCAGCCAATTCGGTCAGCCCAAACAGGCTCATGGACTGCGTTTCCAGCGCGTAGCCCAGTCCCTGCGGGATGACGAGCGCCCCGTAGGCATCGAACGGATAAGGCCCGAACGCCCCGGCGAAGAAGTTGAGCATCTCATCCTGATCGGCAAAGGCCCGCTCACCCGCCGCGGCGAAGCGCGAGGGGAAGACGTTGCGGAGCGGAACACCCTCCGCCGGCTCGGCTTCGACGATGGTGTAGTCCCCCACCGAGGTCATGGCCAGATAGCTCGCCATCGGCTGGTTCATGCGCCAAACGTAGGTCAAACGGCCATCGGCCGCCGTGCTCACATCCAGCAGTACGCCGTTCGCCACCGCCACCAGCCCCTCGGGCACGGTCAGCGTGAAGGTATAGGTCGCCTTGTCCGACGGGTGGTCGTTAACCGGATACCAGGTCGCTGCGCCGTCAGGCTCGCTGGCCACATACGCGCCGGTGGACGTGAAGTTGAAGCCGATGCGCGCGCCGAGCGACGGATCGTCCACAGGCTGGGGCGACCCCTGATAGTGGATTTCGACCGTGAAGGGCGAGCCAGATGGAATCGGCGTGAGTGGCGTGATGGTCAATTCGCGTCCGTCGCGGCTGAAGGCGGCCGGCAGCCCATTGACCAGCACGCGCTCGATATCGAAGCCGATGAAATCGAGGTTGAAAGCGCTCAAGTCGTGCGTCGCCAAGGCTTGGATGACCGCCGTTCCGTCAATCGTGCGCGTGTCGGGGTCAATGGTCAGATTCAGCGCGTAGTCCACCGCATCCAGTCCGCCGTTACCCAGCCCCGGATAGAGCGAATCGCCGGCGCCTGGCGCACCGGGAGACGGTGTATCCTGCGCGAGGACGCTGCTCGTTCCAATCAGCAGTACGGCGAGGATGAGGGAGAGCCAGCGAAGCGGCATGATGGATTCTCTTCTCCAGTACCTAATTTCAGTGGGCTTGCGTCCAGGGCGAAACGGCTGCTAACCCGTCGTCTTCATGCCGGCCGCGATACCGTTGACCGTCGCCAGCACCAGGTCGAGCATGCGCTCGTTGTCCGGCGAGTCGGGCGGCAGGGCGCGCAGGCGGCGCAGCAGCGCGACCTGAATGAAGTTCAGCGGGTCTACATACGGGTTGCGCCGGTCAATCGAGAGCTTCATCACGGGCGAGCGTTCGAGCAGGTAATTCTCGCCGGTGACGGCGCAGATGGCGGCCGTCGAGCGGGTATGCTCGGCGCGGATGAGGGAGAAGACCTCGTCGCGCACGCCCGCCTCGCCCACCAGCGAGGCGTAGAGCGCGGCAATCCCCATGTCTGCCTTCGCCAGGTCGAGTTCGGCGTTCTCGATGAGCGTCGCGAAGAAGCGCCATTCGCGGTACATCTGGCGCAGCAGGTCGTGGCCACCG
This sequence comes from Anaerolineae bacterium, assembly GCA_016788435.1. Lineage (GTDB taxonomy): Bacteria > Chloroflexota > Anaerolineae > Aggregatilineales > Phototrophicaceae > Flexifilum. The sequence goes on from JAEURB010000433.1 coordinate 8,140, forward strand.
GGGTGTGTTTCGCGGAAGGCCTCGACGGCCGTTCCCAACCCGTACCAGCTTGGGATGATGGCCCGGCTTTGCATCCACGAGAACATCCACGGTATGGCACGGACGGTGTCGAAACCGCCCCGGCTGCGCCGTGCCGGGCGGCTGCCGATGGGAAGGCGCGATAACTCGTTGATCGGCGTAGCCTGCTCCCAGTAGGCGGGGAAATCCGCCAGGTCGTAGACCAGTGACCGATAGGCGGCCTCGCTCGAGTCGGAGAGCGTGTCCATCGCCGTCAGCCAAGCGGAATCTGGCTCCTGCCCCTTCGCGCCGAGCGAAATGAGCGTCGCATTGATCACCTGATGCAGGTGGCGGCGGGCGATTTCCGGGTTACTGTAGCGGTAGGCGATCACCTCGCCCTGTTCGGTGATCTTCATGCGACCGGAGAACGAGCCGGGCGGCTGGGCCAGAATCGAGCGATTGGCCGGGCCGCCGCCGCGCCCGATACTGCCACCCCGCCCGTGGAAGAATTCGAGCGTCAGGCCGTAGGACACACAGGTATCAGACAGGCGGCGCTGGGCGCGGTACAGGCTCCAGTTCGAGGCCAGATAGCCGCCGTCCTTGTTACTGTCGGAATAGCCGAGCATGATTTGCTGGCGGCGGCCGTGCGCTTCCAACTGCTCACGGTATACCTGCGTCTCAAACAGCGTGGCCATGATGGCCGGCGCGCGAACCAGGTCATCCACCGTCTCGAAGAGCGGCACGATATCTACGTGCTGTTCGATGCCCACTTCGCGGGCGAAGAGCAGCATGGTCAGCACATCGCTCGGCGCGGTACTCATGCTGGCGATCACGCTGTCAATGCTGCGGCGGCCGTAGATCCGGTGCGCCTTGGCGATCATGCGCCAGGTCGCGATGATACGCTGCGTATTCTCGGAGAAGGCCGGCTCGACCGGGAAGAACGGACGGCGGCTTTCGATTTCGCGGCGCAGCAGCGTCTGCTTGTCCGCTTCGGGCATCTCTGTATAGGCGTCCGCCATGCCATAGGCCCGCAGCATTTCGTCCATCGCGGCACGGTGCAGGCGGGCATCCTCGCGCACGTCGAGCGGCACGAGGAACAGGTCGAACAGGCGAACCTTGTCCACCAGGCGGCGCAGCGTGCCATGCGCAACGAACGAACCCTGGTTCTCCAGCAGGCTGCGTTCGATGACCAGCAGGTCGGCCAGCAGCGCTTCACCGTCGGCATAGCCATCGGCCTCCAGCCGCGCCGCGATCAGACTGATCATCTGACGGTAAACCTCGTCGGCATCCCGCTCCGGCGTTCCGCCTCCCAGTTCCTGCACACGGGCCAGCAGTTCGTCCGATACGCCTACCTCATCCAGCGACTGGGTGAGGTGTTCGCGCAGAAACGCCAGGTCGTCGAAGTAGGCGGCGCGAACGGCTTTCCGCATTCGGCCAAGGGTATCGAGTGTCACATCGGCGGTGACGTTGGGGTTGCCGTCGCGGTCGCCGCCGATCCACGAGGCGTAGCGCAGCACCGGCGGCAGTGTATCCCATTCGGCTTCGGGGAAGACCTCGCGCAGCGCTGCGCGCAGGTCGGCATAGAAATCGAGCGTTGACTCCATCACGCCGCTGACGAGGAAGTAGATGCCGAAATCCACCTCATCGAGCACAGTCGGGCGCGAGGATCGCGTCGGCCGCGTTTGCCAGAGTTCCTCGATCTCTTCGAGCAGACCGTATTCGAGAGCCTGGCGTTCGCGCGGCAGCAAATCGAGATCGGTGAAGCGCATGCGGCGGGCGACCTCGCGCAGCTTGATCAGCACTTCCTTGCGCTTGGCCTCGGACGGGTGGGCCGTCATCACCAGGCGCAGGCCGAGCTGGCCGAGCAGATGGCGCACATCTTCAGCCGACTGGCCGCCTTCGCGCAGGGCACGCAGCGCCGCCACCAGCGATTCATCCAGCGCACCGGCTGCCTCGCGCTGGCGCAGCACACGAATACGCTGCTGATCCTCGGCGATGTTGATGAGTTGGAAGTAGTTGCTGAAGGCCTTGATGAGGACGGCAAGCTGCTCGGTCGGCAGGCGTTCCAGGCTGTCCTGTAGCTCGCCCGGGCCGTTCGGGTCCTCGGTGCGCCGCGCCTTGGCTTGGGCGCGCGTGAGTTCCACCAAATCAAGCGCATCGGCGCCATGCTGACCCGTGATGATGCGGCCGAGCAGGCTGCCAAGATAGCGCACATCGGCGCGCAGGGCCGCGTTGAGGTCGCCGGGTGGAGGGGCCACTGACACAGACATAATGATTTCCATTTCCACGAACACAACTACGCGTAAGATCGTAGCAGAAGGATGCGATTCACGCGAAGAAAGCCCCGCTTCACGAGGAAGAGGGGCTTGATGAGGCGCTCAGGAGCGTGCTTACGCAGTCCGTTCGCCGACGGTCACCGAAGAATCCGTCACCTGGCCGCCTCGCACCACGCGCACCGGCACGATCTTTCCGACGCGGTCACTGGAGAGCAGCGCCATCAGGTCGTCCATGTGGCGCACGGGCTGTTCGTCGAGCGCGACCAGAATATCGCCCACCATCATCCCCGCTACCTCGGCCGGGCCGCCCTGCTCGATGGCCGCGAGCAAGAGGCCCGTTTCCTGACCCAGCGCTTCGGCCAGCGACGCCGGCAAGCGGACGCCCTGCGCGTTGACGCCGAGGAAGCCGCGCTTGACGCGCCCGTTGACCCTGAGCGAGTCGGCCACGCGGCGCAGAGTGGCGGCCGGCAGCGTAACGCTTGCGCCCCGGGCCAGCAGCGAACTGTTCATGCCGATGAACGCGCCGTTCGCACCTACGAGCGCCCCGCCTGAAAAACCGGGGTACATCGTGACATCGGTCTGCACGTAGGCATCCACCGTGCCACCGGCCATCGTGCGCCAGGCGTCGTCCAGCACATTGACCACGCCCAGCGAAGCCTGCGGGGCGGCGTCAGGCCGGCCGACCGCCAGCACCAACTGCCCTACCTGCACGGTATCCAATTCCGCCCAGGTGGCCGCGGCAAGCCCTTCAGCCTGTACGCGCAGCACCGCGATGTCGGTCGTCGGATCCCGGCCAACCAGTTGGGCTGCGACCACCGTGCCATCCGGCAGGCCGGCGCGGATGTTCTCATCGCGCTCGACCACGTGGTGGGCAGTGACGATTAGCCCGTCGGCCGACCAGACGATGCCGGTCGCGGTTTGCCGGCGGCGCGCCTCGATGCGAACGAGGCTCTTCCCGGCAGCTTCCACTGCGTTCGCGAGATCGGCCGAAAGTGATTCCAGTACGTTCGCCACAATGTTTGCTCCTTTCCGTTCGTTCTATTCTGATTGAAGCGGAAAAGGCAAAGGGGCGGATCACTCAACCGTGCAGGGAGGGACTAGCCAAAGGGAGAGGATGAAGGTGGCCTAGAGTGCAATCAGGCCCAGGCGCGTGGCGCGCACGACTGCTTCGGTGCGGCTGGCCACGCCAAGCTTGGTGAGCAGCCCGTTGATATGAAACTTGACGGTGTGTTCGCTGATGTGAAGCTGCCGCGCGATCAGCTTATTGGGCAGGCCCTCGGCCAGCAGCGCCAGCACTTCGCGTTCGCGCGGGGTGAACGCTTCGATGCCGGGCCGGGACGCGCCCGGCGCATGGATACCCCACGGTGGCAGCGGAATACCCGGCCCGATCACGGTCATGCCGTGGCTGACGGCCAGAATGGCCGCCGCCAGCGCATCTGGCTGCACCGCCTCCAGCAGCAGACCGCGCACCCCTGCCCCGATCAGGGCCGGAACGGCTTCGGAAGCGGCCTGCGAACCAGCGGCCAGCGCCACGAATGGCGCGCCCTCAGACGATTGTTCGTTCAGCCATTCGATGGCCGCCAGCGGGTCATAGCCCAGGTCACAGACCACCACATCCGGACGGTACAGGTCGAGCGCCGCTTCCAGCTCATCGCCGATAGCGGCCTGACCAACCACCTCAAGGCCGCGTTGATCGCCGAGGAGCGCCGCCAGCCCGGCGCGAACCAGCGCGTTCCCGGCCGCCACCAGCACGCGCAGCGGGGGCGTAAAGCCGGCCGGTTGAAGTTGCATAGGAAGTTCCATACGGCCAGCATGGCATGGTCACCGTCAGAAGCGCGTTGGAGAGGAGCCAGCGAACGGCCACATCACACGAGGGCAAACGCATTAAATCAAGCACAACGGCGCAGAGGCTCATGGACGCCAGGACAGATGGAAAACCGGCTTTCAATCGCCCGGAGTACAGCCGCGTACAGTGGGTATTTTCTCGCTGAGCCGGAGTTAATGCGCTTGTTCAAACGCTTCACAAGTTGCAGGACGCCGTAACGCGCCTACAATGGAAGTCAGGTGACAACTTGGTAGAGATGGCACGATGGCCAATTTACGACGCGCAACGCGGTTAAAGCATCCGGCCCACGAACGAGAAAACTCGTTCAACAGCAGCGCAACGAGCGCACCGGCCGCCGAAGCAGCGTCACCAAACCTGATCGCCTTGCAGCGAGCCGTGGGGAATGCGGCTGTTCAGCGGCTGGTACAGCAGCATAAGGCGGCCGCATCGCCTTCGGACGCGGCGGGGCATGGGCGTGGTTGCTCGTGCGCGGCGTGCGGCACAATAGCGCGCGCCGTTCGGCCGGGCATCGTCCAGCGCGACGATACGGCGGCAACAGAAGGCGAAGTGACCGCCTCGATCCTCAACATTCGCCAGGGGCCGGGCACCGATACCACCATTGTTGGCACTTATCCGCGCGGTACGAAGATTCAAATCCAGAGCCAGGTTACCGGCACGAACATCAGCGGCAATGACAAGTGGAACAAGACTGACAAGGGCTTTGTGTCGGACTTCTACGTCAAGCACGCCGCCACGCCGGAGAAAAAGCCGGAAGACGCGCCCCCCACCCTGGACCCTGAAACGCTGAAGAAGGCCGACGAGATGGCGGCGCTGGCCGCCCGGCTGGCAATTCCCGCGTTCATCCTGCTGGCTGCGGGCGTTGGCATCAGCCTGCACGATATCCTGCAAGCCTTGTTCACCTACTGGCCGACGGTGACGCTGGGAGACATCGAAGCGAAGGTCAAGTCCTCCTCGGCCGATGCCAAGAAAGAGTGCTGGAGCGATTCGGCGCTGATGACGCTGGCCGATACCAAGCTGGGCCGCGACAGCTATCTCACCTTCGTCACCCAACTCGGCATGCACCAGGCCCCTACGACCGACGAACTCGGCGAAGGCGGCAAGGAGCATACGGCCGCGCCCGAGGCCGACAAGCTGATCCGTGAGAAGATGGACAAGTACGTGACCAACGCGGTCAAGGCCGGGAAGCAGATTGAAGGCCAGGTGGGCGTCGTTGGAGGCGCGGACTGGGACCGCGCGGGCATCGCTCACTACGGTGAAGCCGTCTGGAAAACCGGCCCGCCACCTAAGACGCCGAAAAAGGACGCCATCAACGGCTTTGTGGACAGCCAGGGCCGGGTGTGGATCGAGCAGAACAGCGGCAACCCCGGCACGATGCTGCACGAGGGACTGCACAAGTACTCGCACGAGGATTACCTGAGCACGCTCGGCTTCAACATGAACGAAGGCACGACCGAGTACTTCACGCGCATCATCTGCAAAGACCTCGGCATCAGCCGAGGCAACTACGAAACCCAGTACAAGCTGATTGACACGCTGGCGACCAAAGTGACGACCCGCGACGTGGTGGCCGCCGCCTATTTCGATGGCGGCATTGACGGGCTGCGAGCCGCCTTCAAGGCCTACCGCAAGGGTAAGAAGGGCTTTTTTGGCAAGCTGCTCACCGGTGAGGCGACGTACGAGAAAGACTGGACCGACTTCGTCGCCAAGTTCCGCGCCGGTGAGTATGAGACGGCCCGCAAATACATCGATTGAATGGGGAAAGCAGGCCGATGAGCGAAACACTGGTCCAACAACAGTTGGCGCGGTTGAACGCGCTTCTCAGCGAAGAGCGGGCTGGGCCGGGCCTCGTACCTGCACCGCCGGAAATCGCGGCTACTGAGGTGGGGGCGCTGCAGGCAGTTGGCTACCAAACGCGCAAGCCTGATGTGCGGGTAACCGTGTTTGTCTTCGGAGATTCGAGCCTGCGCCGCGCCGCCGCCGAGCGGCTGAAAGACCGGCACGACGGCGAAAAGGACGTTTATGCGCGCACGAATAACAACGGGCCAATGCTCTTTTTCGCCCACACCAACATTGGCGGGCGCAAGGGCCGGGATGCCGAGTACCGCCTTGACCGTATCCTGAGCGCCTTCGCGGGGGATGAGTGAGCTACAAAGCCCGCCGCAGTTCCACGCGCTCGAACGCCACCTGATAACCCGTCACCGCGAACCAGCCAGCCTGCGGGTCGTTATCCGGCACGTTCTCTTTGAGCGCCGGGCGTTCGGGCAGCCGTTCGTGCAGCGCGATCAGCAGCGCCGGGCCGGTGACCTCATCGGCATTACAGAGCACGACCGGCGATAGCCGCCCTCCATCGTCCCCGTAAATGAGCGCTGCACCACCCAGCACAAGCCCGGCAAGGCGGCGGGCACGGCGCAGTGACGGCAGTTCTTCGAGCCATGATGGTTGATAACCGATGCCGCTGGCTTCCAGCCGGGCGACGGCTTCCGGCGTCGTCAGGGTTTGATCGGGGACTACGGCCAGCGCAGCGGGATAACCCGCAGCCCGTTCCAGCACCAGCAGATGGCGCACCGGCGTGAAACCACAACTACGGAAGAGGCGCAGGCCGATGGCGTTCTCACGGATCACTTCGAGTTGGATTTCGGCGGCCCCGCCCACCCGCGCCGACGCGAACAGGCCTTCGACCAGCATCCGGCCCACGCCCGCCTGACGCGCCTCGCGTATGACGCCCATGCGCGTGATCCAGGCCCGTTCGCCGCGCAGGCCGAGCAATGCTAACCCCGCTGCATTCCCATCCCACTCCGCGACCAGCGAGGCGCTAAAATCCACGCTGTAGCGCGCCGCGTAAGCCGCAAACGTTTCGGGCGTCATCTGCATTGGCAGCAGGTAATCGGCCCGCGCCAGGTTGTACAGACCGGTGAGTTCATCCACTGGATAGGCGGAGGCGGGAATCAGGTGCAGCGCCATCAGTTTATGGCCTCACGGTAACCGGGCCAAGCAATGCGTAATCTTTCCCACTGGCTAACGCAACGCGCTGGCCAGAGGCGGCGTCATACAGGCCGGCGATCAGCATCGCTTCGCCGGGCGCGGC